>CALMZO010000058.1 GCA_937870825.1 uncultured Chloroflexota bacterium
GCAATGACGCGTTCGCGCAAGTCCATGGAATAGGGTTTCATACGATTGACTTTACCAGATTTATCCCACAAATGGAACTGGAATTCGCTCTAGTGCCTATCCGATTAACCCAAGAAACGCCTTGTTTTCAGGGAAAAATCGGGTTATTAGGATAGGCACTTAGCCCACTCATGTACTTGCGGGGCAAAGAATCGCTCTATCCCATTTCTGTCAGTATCGGCGCGTTCGTCCGGACCTTTACGAATTATCCGGGACGCTCTGCCGCGACCGCCGTCCTCACTTTGCTTTTGCCCGCCGTGATTTTCTTTCTCGCGCAGCTGCAATGTTCCCAACGGCGTCGGCGCGGTACCCGTTGCCGCCTGCGTGAGTTTATTAAACCCCTTTGATGGTTTATGCGCCTCCCCGAATCGCCTAAACCTCGAACGTTCTCAATGCACAAAAATATTCGAAATTTCTTGTGCAAACCTATTGACATGGCGCGTTTTCCATGATATAACCTCACTCGGTCTTGTGATGAGCCAATTCATCACAGGAGGCGTAGAGTAATGGTTCAAGCCACAATTTCTTTCAACCGCATCTTCATCCGCCGCGTAACGGGCGGGGATGCGGCTCTGCTTTGTACCGGTGCGCCTGTTGACCATCGCTAAAAGTTCACGCGATTAGATTTTTTCACCACGGGTGACACTACAGCGCTCGTGGTTTTTTGTTTTCCTCTGCACCACGAGCGCGCGCTCGTGGTTTTTTTATTCTACCCGGACGACAAGTCGTCAAAGGAGCAACATGGTTCTGCAACTTTTTGAAGGCGAAAAAATTCGCTTTGCCGCGTTCGACGCCGACAAAGACCCCGAAGTTTTTTCCAAGTGGACGCACGACCCCGAATATCTGCGTCTCACCGAGTACGAAGCCGCGCGTCCGCTTTCACCCTTTCACATCAAAAAGAAATTCGAAGAAGCGGAAAAAGAAGCGGGACGCGATTTTTATTTTTTCGTGATTCGCACGCAGGAGGATGACCGCGCGATTGGTTTTGTCCAACTACGTTGGATTGAATGGAATCACGGCAACGCGCACTTTAACATGGGCATCGGTTCGCCCGATGACCGCCGCAAAGGGTACGGCGGTCAAGCATTGCAAATGCTTCTTCGTTACGCATTCGAGGAACTGAATCTCTATCGCTTGACCGGGCACACCTTCGAGTACAACAAAGGCGCGCAGCAATTTTTAGCGAAACACGGCTTTCAACTCGAAGTGCGCCGCCGCGAAGCAATTTATCGCGATGGTCGCTACTGGGACGCGTTGTCGTACGGAATTTTGGCGCAAGAGTGGGCGAAAACAGCCGATAGCAAATAGCATCTTGCAGATGGCTTTTCCGCTTTTCTGTTTGCCATCTGCCATACGCTATCCGTAAACCATGAACAATCTTTTCACCGGCAAACTCACGCGTCTCGTCGCGGGCGACCCGGAAACGGTGGGTGAGCTCTATGCCAAGTGGTCGCGCGATTCGGAATTTTTGCAGTTGTGGGACACCGACCCGCCAATGATTCGCGATGTCAAGAAAACGCAAGAGTGGTTTCGCAAAGAGGAAGAAAAAGCGCGCCCCGGCAATTTCGGCTTTCTCATCGAACGGCTCCAAGACGGACGGCGCATCGGCATGGTGGGTTTGTGGGACACACAAAATCAACATCGGAGCGCCTTCGTCAGCATCGGCATCGGCGAACGCGAATTTTGGGGCAAGGGTTATGGCAGCGACGCGATGAATCTCATCCTCCAATTCGCGTTTCGTGAATCGAATCTGCATCGCGTCAATCTTTACACATTCGCCGTCAATCCGCGCGCAATTCGTTCGTACGAAAGAGTCGGGTTTGTGCGCGAAGGCAATGTGCGCGGCGCGATGCTCCGTTATGGCAAACGGGGCGACCATGTTTTCATGGGCATCTTGCGCGACGAATGGGAAAACAAGAATCGAGAATGAAAATGTCAGACCTCTTTACCGGAAAACTTACGCGGCTGGTTGCCTTTGACCCGGACAAAATGGGTGAATTGGCTGCCCGGTGGTCGCGTGATTCTGAATTTTATCAACTGTTTGATAGTGACCCGACCCTGCCGCGCAATGCGAAACGCGCACAGGAACATTTTCGCGAGCGCGCCGAAAAAGACCGCCCGGGAAGCTTTCCGTTTCTCGTGCAGTCCCTTCACGACGAGCGCATCATTGGCGAAGGCGGTCTGTTCGACGCGTTCGAACCGCATCGCAATGCCTGGCTCGCCATCGGCATCGGCGAACGCGAGCTGTGGGGCAAGGGTTACGGCACAGACGCGGTGCACATTCTCTTGCGTTTTGGTTTTGAGGAATTGAATTTGCATCGCATCAATCTCGGCACGTTCGGTTACAACACGCGCGCGCTTCGCGCGTACGAAAAAATCGGCTTTGCGCATGAAGGCGCTCGGCGGGGCGCGCTCAGGCGCGACAACAAACGCTGGGACGATTATTTCATGGGCATTTTGAAAAGCGAATGGGAAGCGAAACAAAATGAATGAGGACTTGTTCACGGGCAAACTAGTGCGGCTCGCGGCGCACGACCCCGAAAAGGAAGCGGCGATGGTTGCAGCGTGGTACAAGGATACATCGTACTCGCGTCTTTTGTCGGTTGAGCCCGTGCTGCCGCCGCGTTCCACTACCGCGCGCGAAATGCTGGAGCGTCTGCCCAAACCTACATCCTTCCACTTTGGCATTCGCACGCTGACAGATGACAAACTCATCGGCTTTGTGAGTCTCTTTCGAGTGACTTTTATGCACGGCGACGGATTCGTCGGCATCGGTATCGGCGATGTTGAATCGCGCGGAAAAGGGTACGGCACGGACGCCCTGAGGGTGCTTTTGCGGTTCGCGTTTCAAGAATTGAACTTGCATCGTGTGTCGCTCGATGCTGTGGCGACGAACGCACGCGCGATTCGTTCGTACGAAAAAGGCGGCTTTGTGCTTGAAGGACAAACGCGCGGGACGGAATTTCGCGGTGGTGTCCGCGACAATGTCGTCGCGATGGGAGTTTTGAAAAGGGAATGGGAAGCCAAACATCCATGAACGGTCTCTTTATCGGGAAACTTGTCAAACTCACCGCCGGGAATCCTGAAACCGACCCAAAAATTGCCGCAGAGTGGCATCGCGATACGGAATTTTTTCGACTCGCGTACGGACGGATCGCGCAGCCGTGGAACGCAAAAACAATTCAAGAGCGAATTGAAAAGCACGGCGGGGACGCGAACGAACCGATTTTTGCGATTCGCGCGCTCGCCGACGAAAAACTCATCGGGCAAATAGGCATGTGGATGGACCAACCGCACGGGGACGCGTACGTGTGGATTCTCATCGGCGAACGCGATTACTGGAGCAAGGGGTACGGCACGGACGCGATGCGCGTGTTCATGCGTTACGCGTTCCACGAATGGAATCTGCATCGTTTGACGCTGCGCGTCTTTGGATTCAACAAACGCGCAATTCGTTCCTACGAAAAATGTGGATTCGTACACGAAGGTGTCAATCGCAACGCGCTCAACAAAATGGGACAGCGTTGGGATGAAGTGTGGATGGGGATTACGCGCGGCGAATGGGAAAAAACAACGGCTGAAGAATGAGGGATGAGGCGTGAATGCACAATTCCCAATCACCGAATCACCGAATCTCTAATCTTTAACGAGACGAGGGACACAATGCTGGCAACACTTGAACCAACAACAACCTTCGCGCCCGAGTTGGGCATCAAAGAATTAACCGTACGACATTGGCGGGATGACGCTGACTATGCGGCAATGCTGCGCGTATTGTACGCGGACAAACACTCGCAGGGCATGGAAGAAGCCGCAACGTTGCAAGAATTTCGCGCGCAACTGGAAACCCTGCCCGCGATGAATGTCGCGACGGACGCGTTTCTCGTCGAGCAGACCGGCAGCGTCATTGCATATCAAACAATTCGACGCGTGCCGGAAGCGGACGGCGCGATTCGGTATGCTCATCATGGTTTCGTGTTGCCCGAATGGAAAGGGCGCGGCATTGGGCGCGCGATGATTCGCCACAGTGAAAATGTTTTGCGCGCAGTGGCGGCAAAGGACTCGCCCGCTGCGCCGAAATTTCTTCAGACCTTTGTCCAAAGTGTCCAAACGGAGCTGATACATCTTTTGGAGCAGGAGGGATACGCGCCCACGCGCTATTTCTACGAAATGCTGCGTCCGCATTTGGAAAACATCCCGCCGTACGAATTGCCGCAAGAGATTCAAGTTCGTCCCGCGCAGCCCGAACACTATCGCGCGATTTGGGATGCCATGCTTGAAGCGTTTCAAGAGCATTGGGGCGAAGAAGACCACACGGACCAAGATTTTGAGCGTTGGCTCAAGCGCCCGCACTGTGACCCGACGTTGTGGCACATCGCGTGGGACAGCAACCGCGTGGTGAGCATGGTCATCAATCAGATTGATTCCACCGCGAACGCGCAGTACAAGCGTCAACGCGGATTCACCGAAGAAATTGCAACGTTGAAAGCATATCGCGGACGCGGCATCGCGCAGGCATTGATTGCGCGCGGGCTGCGCCAATTTGTCGAACGCGGGATGACGGAAGCCGCGCTCGACGTGGACGCGGACAATGAAACGGGCGCGCTGCGTTTGTACGAAAAATTGGGCTATCAACCGATTAAAACATTTATCGCGTATCGCAAGGCATTGTAGCGTTTCCCGTACGTGGCTTTGGAAAAACGAGTGTCAAGTGTCAAGGTATTATGTGACACTTTCGCACATGCTATTCGGACACTTGGAAATGTTACACATATCTCGTCGCTCTAAATCTTACGGCATCACCACGATTCTCGACGATGTTTCGTTCGTGTTGAATCGTGGTGAGCGCGCGGGACTCGTCGGCGTGAACGGCGCGGGAAAAACGACGTTGCTGCGAATCATCGCAGACATCGAGCAATCCGACGCGGGATTCGCGCGCCTCGACGCGCGCGCGTCGCTTGGATACTTGCCGCAAGGTTTGAAACATGATGAGAAATTGACGCTCGCAGAATTGGTGCGGGAGGGCGTACGCGCGTGGTTTCACGTCAAACGGGAATTGGACGAATTGGCTGCGCGATTGGAGATGGAGGCGTCAAATGTCAACCTAGTTCAGACGTACACAGGCACGCTCGCGCGTTTTGAAGAATTGGGCGGGTACGATGTCGAAACGCGTATCGAAAATGTTTTGCGCGGGTTGGGCTTGACAATGTGTCGCGCGGATTGCCGATTGCGAAATTGAGCGGCGGGCAGCGCACACGCGCGGGACTCGCGCGTTTGTTAATCTCCGAACCGAATGTGTTGCTTCTCGCCGAACCGACGAATCATCTGGACGTGGACGCGTTGGAATGGCTCGAAGAATTTATTCAAAACTATGACGGCGCGGTGTTGCTCGTTTCACATGACCGCGTATTTCTGGACAATACGGTATTTTGCAAACGGACGAAAAAATCGAAAAACCAAAGGCGGGGTACGCGCTGAAATTGGATTTTGGCGAAACGCCGCATAGCGGACAGACGGTGTTGAGTTTGGAGAATATCGCGCATACCTTTGACCTTCTACATTTGACGAATGGCGTGAAACTTGAAACGTCAAACGTCAATTTTCTGTTCCGAAACGTTAACGCGCTTGTGCGTCACGGCGAACGCGTCGCGCTGATTGGCGCGAACGGGACGGGGAAAACGACGCTGTTGAAAATTATTGTTGGCGAGTTGGAACCGACGGAGGGAAGTGTCCGTCTCGGCGCGAACGTACGAATTGGATACATGCCGCAAGAGCAAGAGACGCTCGACGTTTCACAAACGCCGCTTGCATTGATTCGTTCACTGATGCCCGTTGACGAAACCGACGCGCGCCATTTTTTGCATTATTCTATGTTCGAGTAAGATAAAGTGTTCACGCCCATCGGCAATTTGAGTTATGGCGAACGCGCGCGCTTGGTTTTGGCAAAATTGGTTTCTGAAAAATCAAATGTTTTAATTCTGGATGAACCGATAAATCATTTGGACATTCCTTCGCGCGAACGGTTTGAAGCCGCGCTCGACGCGTTCCCCGGCACGATTCTTGTCGCCGCGCATGACCGCGCATTCATTCAACAATTTGCAACGCGCGTATGGGAGCTACAAGACAAGAGACTGGAGATTCGAGACTTGTTCTGAGCAAGGTCGAGGAATTGAACATGGACATTCTAAAAAACTTACCCGATGGTCTCATCCTCCGTCGCGCGACAATGGCGGACACAGACGCGTTGGTGGATTTGCAAATCAACGCCTTCGCGCATCCCGATACGGGTGAACTCGACATTTACATCGGCGGCTGGACGCGCGATTTGGTGAGTGGCAAGCATCCGACGTTCATGCCCGATGATTTTCTCGTCGTTCAAGACACGAAAACGGACGCGCTCGTTTCGTGCATGTGTTTGATTTCGCAGACATGGACACTCGATGGAATTCCATTTCGTGTGGGACGTCCCGAAATTGTGGGAACGCTGAAGGAATATCGCCGACGCGGTTTGGTGCGCGAACAATTTCGCGTGCTGCATGAATGGTCGCACGAACGCGGTGAAATGGCGCAGGGCATCACGGGCATTCCAAAGTATTATCGCCAATTTGGGTACGAGTTTGCGATTGAACTCGTCGCGCCGCGTCAAACATTTGTGCCGCAGCAAATTCCCCAGTTGAAAGATGGCACGCAGGAAAAATTTCGCATGCGTCATGCGGAGAAAAATGATTTGTCGTTCATTGCGGAAATGTACAAACAATCTTGCGCGCGCTCGTACATCGCGTGTGTGCGCGATGAAAAAATGTTCGAATACGAAAATTTTCTTGAAAACAATCCGCTGAACGGAAATGCTTCGTGGTGGGATGTGATTGAAACCATCGCGGGCGAACGCGTCGGCATTTTGAGTCATCGGCGCTATGTGTATCAAGGGCGCCACACCTCGTACTGTTACGAAATTGTGCCGCAATTCGCGTGGGACGAGGTGACGCCGTTTGTGCTGCGCGAGTTGGCGGGGCAAGCAAAAACGCTTGAAATCGAGGATGGCAAGCCATTGACGAAACTCGGGTGGTTCCTCGCGTCGAATCATCCGTTTTATGAAATCATGCCCGAACACAGCGCGCCGCTGTTTGGTCCGTACGCGTGGTACGTGCGCGTCCCCGATTTGCCCGCATTCTTGCGGCACATCGCGCCTGTTCTGGAAAAACGCGTTGCGGAATCCAATTTTCGCGGACTGACGGATACTTTGCGTTTGAATTTTTATCAAGAGGGCGTCGAAATGAATTTTGAAAACGGGCAATTAAAATCCGCGCGAGCTTGGCGCGCGACAGCGGGGGATATCGGACAGAGCGGATTCGGGAACGCCGCCTTTCCTGATTTAACGTTTCTGAAAATTCTGTTCGGCTATCGTTCGCGCGCGGAATTGCAAAACATGTATTCCGATTGCCTCACGGATAACGACACGACGGGCGCGCTGTTGGATGTGCTTTTCCCGAAACAGGTCTCGCACTTTATTCCGATTCATTAATTCATGTTACGCAGTAACGACTTGTGGCGAGGTTTTCAAACGCGAATCTACGCGAATCGAAACGAATTCACGCGAATTTTCAGAATTTTGGTGCAGATTCGCCAAGATTCGTGCAAATTCGCGTTTCCGTCTCTGCACACGATCGTTGTTTTTATTGGTCATGCGTAACATCAGTCATTAACAATGGAGATGACACTGCAACAACTCACACCAAACCTCTGGCTCAATTCCAGCGAGCTCTTTACCTATCACAGCGGCATTTTCGTTTCGGAACATCGCGCAGTGGTGATTGACCCCGGGCTCAAACAAAATGAAATTGACGCGCTCGCGCGATTTGTGCGCCAACAAAATTGGCAAGTGGATGCGGTGATTCTGACGCACGGCGATTGGGACCACATTCTCGGCGCGTCTGCTTTTCCAAACGCGCGCGTGGTGGCGCAGCGAGAATATGTCGCCAAGACGAAAAGGAGCGCGGAGTACATTCAACGCGTAATTGAAAAAACGCCCGACCTTGGAATTACCGTGCCCTTTACGCCGCCGCGCGCGGACGAAACGTTTGCCGAACGCATGACGCTTCAGGTGGGCGCGCTCACGCTCGAATTGTTTCACACGCCGGGACACGCGCCCGACCATTTGTTTATTCAAGAACGCGCCAACGGAATTTTGTGGAGCGCGGACATGTTGAGCAACGAGGAAATTCCGTACGTGATTGACCATCTGGGAACGATTGCGAAAACGCTCAATGCCGTTTCGTTGGAGGATGTGCGATGGCTTGTGGCGTGTCATGGCGAACCGACGAACGACCTCACAGAAATTCGCGCGCGGCTGGAGAATGACCGCGCGTACATTGCAGAATTGCAGACGCGAGTTGCGCGGTCCGTGAGTGATGGCAAAAGTTTGGACGAGACACAAGAACTATGCGCGGATATTTCGTATCGTCAGTCGGTGCCAGACAATCGCGGCGCGCATCACCGCAATGTGGCAAGCGCGTATGTGGAATTGGGCGGGCAGGTTTCCGAGCCCGTTGGTTGGCGGCGCGCCCAACTCGAAATCATGCCGTATTGAAAAACTGTTTTCGTTACAGCGTAACGAAAACAGTTTTTCAAAAAAACTCTCAAGGAGCCACACATGTCAATACTCTCAACTATCGCATCTCAAAACCTCAATTCGATTTTAGTCGTCGCCATCAACAATCGAATGCGATAAGTTGTTTTCACAAACTACGTCTCGCCGTTTGCTGATGCGCGCACAAAAAATATGAAGCGCCTCAACGGCTATACCGTTTTTCTGTTTCAAGAATTCGCAGGGTCGCTGTTTTTCTCTGTGATTTTTACCGCCAGCATTTTGTACAAAGTGCAGACGGTTGGATTGAACCCGCTTCAACTCGTGCTGGTTGGTACGCTGTTGGAAGTGACCGCGTTCATTGCCGAAGTGCCGACGGGCATTATCGCGGATGTGTACAGTCGGCGGCTTTCCATCATCATCGGTTTCGTGTTGGTGGGAATTGGTTTTCTCGTCGAAGGTTCGATACCGCAATTTTGGGCGGTGCTGCTCGCCCAAGTGATTTGGGGAATCGGTATCACTTGCACCAGCGGCGCGCTCGAAGCGTGGGTGGCGGATGAAGTGGGCGAAGCAAACGCGGGCAAAGCATTTTTGCGCGGCACACAATTTGCTAACGCCGGTGCGTTGGTGGGAATAGGAGTAAGCGTCCTACTCGGCAGCGTCGCGTTGAATATCCCCATTGTCGTGGGTGGACTCGCGCTCCTTGCGCTTGCGATTCTGCTGGCGTTCATCATGCCCGAAACAGGGTTCAAGCCGACGCCGCGCGAGAGTCGAAATACGTTCCAACAAATGGGACATACCTTTCGCGCAGGCACATCGCTTGTGCGCGGAAATCGTATTTTGATTGCGCTGCTGATTGCCGCCGCGTTCTTTGGCGCGTTCACCGAAGGATTGGACCGATTATGGATTCCGCATTTGGTTCAATTTTCGCTTCCGACATTTGAACCGATTGTTTGGGTGGGCATCGTCGGCGCGGTGTCGTTGGTGTTGGGAATCATCGCGACAGAATTTGTGAATCGCCGCGTGGATACAAACAATCAAGTTGTCGTCGCGCGCACGCTGCAAATTATTGTCGCGTTGATTATGGCATTGATGGTGGTGTATGGGTTGGCGTGGGATTTCACTGTCGCGCTCGTAGCGGTACTCGCGCTGAAACCGATTCGCGGAATGAATTATCCGCTCGCAACGGCGTGGCTGAATCAGCACGTCGCATCGTCGGTGCGCGCGACGGTTTTTTCAATTCGCAATCAAGCCGACGCGTTTGGGCAGATCCTCGGCGGTCCAATTCTCGGCGCGATTGCGACGCTGGTATCACTGCGTGTGGAAATGCTCGTCGCCGCGTTGTTTCTCGTGCCTGCGTTGTATGTATATTCGAGGAATGGGATACAGGACAAGAAGGAAATAGGGGAAATCGGAGAAATTGCAGAGTGAGCACATCCACGAAT
>CALMZO010000059.1 GCA_937870825.1 uncultured Chloroflexota bacterium
CGCAAATCCGAGGAATAAGCATTCATGGCGCGCAATTTACCACATTCGTCCCTTGAGTTAAATAGGAATCCGTTCTAATTCGGCAAATGGTGCGACTCGAGCAAAACTCACGAATGGTTAATGCAGCGCGCACACACGCATGTTATAATCTGAACGCCCGTGACCCACGTGGCTGACGTACGAGCGCGAAACATTTCGCGCCCCGCGTTGACACACTTGGGACCTGGTTAAAGGAATTTCAGGAAAGGAAAATCGAATGGGTTCGTTTCTTGCATTGGCGCCGTATCTGCCGCTGCTGTTGGTGATGATTATTATTCTCGTGGTGGTGCACGAGTTGGGTCATTTGCTCGCGGCAAAAC
Organism: uncultured Chloroflexota bacterium; assembly: GCA_937870825.1. GTDB lineage: Bacteria > Chloroflexota > Anaerolineae > UBA4142 > SHND01 > SHND01. The sequence goes on from CALMZO010000059.1 coordinate 360, forward strand.
GGTTTGGCGTAGAGGCGCCGGAATTTGGAATTGGTTTCCCGCCGCGCATTTTTACTTTTTGGAAAACCGACGGCTGGGTGCAGCTGCAGGGTCGCAAAATTGTCATTCCCAAAAAATTTGTTTTTCCCGAAGCGGTTCCGCACGGTTCATGGGTGACGTACAAAACCGAAACCCAAAACGGGCGCGAAATTTTGAGTTCCATTGCGCCGGTGGACGAAGCAAGTCGCGAGGTCGCTCACGCTAGTCAAATTCAAGCCCTGGACCGCGGCACGGAATTTACCATGAACTGGGTCCCGCTCGGCGGTTTCGTTCGCATGAACGAAGATGAAAATTCGACGTCGCCCACCGCGTTTGTAAACAAACCCGCGTGGCAGCGCGCGATTATTCTCGTCGCAGGCGTTGTGTTTAATTTTGTTTTTGCGTTTATCGTCTTTGCGTTCGTCGCCATGTCCATCCCCCAACTTTCCACGCCCGCGACGACGACCACGCTGCAAGGAATTTTGCCCAACTCGCCCGCGGCACGCGCAAACTTGCGTGTGAATGATACGATTGTGTCAGTCAACGGCGTCGAGGTTCGCAATGACCGCGAAAAAATGATTCGCGAACTGACCGCGAATTGCAACAAACCTGTGAGCTTGACAGTGGAACGGCCGCAAGCGCGCGGGAATTTGGAACAACTGCAAATCGCGTTGACACCGGGACCTGCGGGCGATTTGCCCTGCGCGCTCGGCGTGCAAATTGGACAACAGATTGGCGTACAAATCGCGAGTGTGAGACCGGGTTCGCTTGCCGAACAAGCAGGCATTCAGCCGAATGACGCGCTCGTTTCGTTCGGTTCGTTCTCGATGATTCCGGCGGATGCCGATTCGATTTTTGATTTGCATGACGAAAAAAATCTCGCCGCGTTTGTGCAAACGCAATCCAAAGTTCGCACGATATTGATTGCGACGTACATTCGCGCGGGGCAAACACATCAAGTAAAAATTCCAATTCCCGAAGACCTGCCTCCGGAACAAGCGGACCTCGGACTCGGATTTCATTTGAATGTGGTGCAAGCATTCACTACTTCGGCAGAGCGCATGTACACGGCGATGACGCTGCTGCCGCGCACGTTGCAGCGCGCTTTTACCGCGTCCTTGCAAGGACAAAACGCGGGACTCATGGGACCGGTCGGCATGACACAAGTGTTGCAGCAAACGGTGCCGAGCGCGGGCTTGCTCGCGGTGGTAGGACTGTTGATTGATTTGAGTCTCAGTCTTGCCATCTTTAACCTCTTTCCGATTCCCGGACTCGACGGCGGGCGGCTCGTCTTTGTGATTGCAGAAATGATTACGCGCGGACGCCGCTTGAACCCGCGCATCGAAGGGATGATTCATCTTGCGGGTTTTGCGGTGCTGCTCGTCTTTGTGATTTTTGTTTTCTATTCTGACATTTCGCGGGTGATTGCAGGCAAGACCCCGTTCAGTCCGTAAAGAATTTGTGGACGAATCGCAGTTCGCTGCAAACATCGTTCAGCGATTGGAAATCGCCGTCCGAAAAAAATTCAAATCGCGCGGCGATTCCCAATGCAGCGCATTTCTGTCTTGATTCCGGCTTGAAATTCTATTTCATGCGAGCCGAGCGATTTGAAATGCGTTTGTCCTGTGCCTGCGGACGTTCCGCAAACGTTTTGAATTTTGTGGTATAAAGAACCTCGCTCGATGCAAATTGGGCGAGGTTTTTGATTTCCATTTTCGGGTAGCATCCATGTCGCGCTCTTCTGTCTCTCGCAAAAATTCGCGCTATGAATTTCCATCGCCCCCCCATTTCACCGACGCGCTGCGCCGCGAAAAAGTCCAAAGCGCGCTCCCTGACATTCATCACCTTCTCGAACAATGGGCGGTGGACAATCATGTGCCGGGGCTCGCCGTGGGTCTCGTGATGGACAATGCGCTTGTCCACGAATTTTTTTACGGCGTTCAAAATGTAGAGACGAACGCACCTGTCACGCACGAGACGCGTTTTCGCATCGCGTCCATGTCGAAAAGTTTTGTTGCGATGGCAATATTGAAACTGCGCGATGAAAAAAGATTGCGGCTCGACGACCGCGCGGCAAAATACATTCCCGAATTGAAAGCGCTCGTGTACCCGACGGGCGATTCGCCCGACATTACGCTGCGGCATTTGCTTACCATGTCGCCGGGATTTCCCGAAGACAATCCGTGGGGCGACAGGCAAATGGCAATCACGGACCGCGAATTTTCCAAGTGGCTGCGCGCGGGCATTCCATTTTCGAACGCGCCGAACGTGACGTTCGAGTATTCGAATTATGCGTACGCGATTCTCGCGCGCGTGGTGACGCGCGTATCGGGCAGCGCGTTTCAAAAATACATCACAAAAAATATCCTATTTCCGCTCGGTATGACCGCGACGACGTGGAACAAAAAACGCGTGCCGCAGGAACATTTCGCGTTGGGCTATCGGTGGGAAGACGAAACATTCAAACCCGAACCCATATTGGCAGATGGCGCGTTCGCGGGCATGGCAGGACTCTTTACAACGATTCCAGATTTTGCGCGCTATATGAATTTTTTGCTCGATGCGTTTCCGCCGCGCGAGGATATGGAAACGGGTCCGGTGATACGCGCAACGGCGCGCGAGATGCAGCAACTCGCGCGGTTTGAAGAACTGGTCGAACGCAAGACCGCGCAAGACGCGACATGGCACGCCGCTTCCGGCTATGGTTTCGGACTTGCCATTTGGCACGATGATTTTTTGGGCTATGGTGTCTCGCACGGCGGCGGCTTGCCCGGCTATGGCAGTTATTTTTATTTACTGTCGAATCATGGCATCGGCATTGTCGCGCTGACCAACAAAACGTATTCGGGCATCGGGCGGACCTTTCCCGAATTGTGGGTGCGGCTGGCAAAAACGGGCGGACTGCACCCGCGTCGCGCAGTTCCCGCGCGTATTCTTCAAGAAATCTGCCATGTGGTACAGCGGTGGCTTGAGGGTGGTGACGACGCGGAATTTGTTTCCGCTGCGGCGGACAATTTTTTCCTCGACAGCGATTTGCAGCATCGCTATGCGGCATTGGAAAAAATTCGCGCAGAACTGGGCGCGTTCCAACACGTCGGCGAAATTGTCGCGTTGAATGCCCTGCGCGCCAAATGGACGATTGAATGTGAACGCGGCGCGCTCGATGTAATGCTCACGCTCGCGCCGACGATGCCGCCGAAATTGCAAATGTTGAATTTGACGCCGCGCGTGTCGAATGAAAAATAAAGTATTCTTTTGATTGCCGTATTGAATCTCTCGCGCAGCTCTGGTACAATTTCCATGTGTCCGGCGAATATCCTTTGATTACAACTCCGCGTATTCGATGCAATTATTGCAGCAAACGCATTCCCGCGTCGTCGGTGGTGTGTCCGAATTGCCAACGCAACCCGCGCGCGTTTTATTGGAAGCGCGGGCATGTGTTTGCGTTGCTCGGTCTGGGCGTCATGGCATTGATTGTCGGCGCGTTTTATTTTGAAAGTGATGTCCGGCGCTTTATTCCCGCAACGATTGCGTTGAATGCGACCTCTACGCGCACACTCACGCGCGCACCCATCACCGTCGTGCTTGTCGCTACGCGCGCGCCCGCGACAAGCACGCGCGTTCCGCCAACCGCGACGCACCCAAGTGCTACGGTACTGCCGCCGCCAAGTACCCCAACTCTCACCGCAACAGCAACGCGCGCCGCGAATGTTTCCACACAAATCCCGCGCGCCACCGAAACGCCATCGCCGCTTCCGACAGCGATTCCCATTACGCCGCCGCAGCTTGTTTCGCCGCCGGATAACGAACGCATCATCGGCGCGAACAAGCGCGTCATTTTGCAATTTCAACCCGCCCAGCCATTGAGCGCGCGAGAATGGTTTCGCGTTCAGGTAGATTTTTTAGACCGCGCGGGCAATCCCGTGAGCTGGTGTGGTTTCACCAAAGAGAGCGCGCAAGAATTTCCGCGCGATTTTTTTGACGATTCGTCGCCGAGCGTCCGCTCGTTTTTATGGCGCGTGAATGTTGTGCGTTCCGAGCAAAGCGTTCCCCAGACGTGTGAAGCGCAGTACGAAATTTCGAGCGCACCGAGTGAGGTGTGGACGTTTTATTGGTATTAGCGGCTCGTTGTTCGTTATCGGTTATTTGTTCATTGGCAAGTCTCACTGTGTTCGCCGCGATTCTTGAAGCGAAGAACCAAGAACGAATAACGAACAGTGTATAACTAACAACGAATAACTTTTCTTTATGAACATCACTATCGTAGGCGCAGGCATCAATGGCGCGACAGCCGCCGTTGAATTGCAACAGCGCGGACATGCTGTCACGCTGCTGGACCCCGGTCCGATTCCGCATCCGCTTGCGGCGACCACCGATATTTCCAAAGTCGTTCGGATGGAATATGGCGCGGATGAAGAATACATGACGCTCGCGGAAAGCGCGCTCGCGGGCTGGCAAGCATGGAATCATGAGTTTGGCGCGGACTTGTTTCACCAAACCGGCGTGTTGTATTTGCGGCGCGGCGAAATGAAACGCGGGACGTACGAATGGGACAGCTGGAAACTGTTAATGCAACGCGGACATCATCCGCAGCGGATGAGCGTTCCCGAAATCAGAAAACGTTTTCCGATGTGGAATGCGCGCAAATACGTTGACGGCTTTTATGACCCCGAAGGCGGTTATGCCGAAAGCGGGCGCGTGGTTTTGCGTTTGGTGGAAAAAGCGAAAACGCTGGGCGTGAAATTACGCGAAGGGACCGCGTTCCGCGAGTTGCTCGAACGAAATGGACGCGTGCGCGGACTGGTCACAACGGATGACAAAAAAATCGCGGCGGATGTGGTGATTGTTGCGGCGGGCGCGTGGACACAATTTTTGCTGCCGTGGCTCAAGCCGTACTTGCGTTCGAACGGAATGCCCGTTTTCCATCTTGCGCCAAAGAATCCTGAAGATTTTCGCGCCACCACCTTTCCGGTTTTCGCGGCGGACACTTCGTCAACGGGCTATTATGGTTTTCCCATCAATCGCGACGGCGTCGTGAAAATCGCGCGGCATTGGGACGGTCGCGCGATGCACCCCGAAGCCAATGAACGCGTCGTGAACGAATTTGAAGAAAACAATTTGCGCGAATTCCTTAAGGTGACATTTCCCGCGCTCGCGGATGCGCCAATTGTGTACCGCCGCATCTGTTTGTATTCGGATACGTGGGATGGGCATTTTTGGGTTGACCACGACCCCGAACACGCCGGACTCGTCGTCGCGGCAGGCGACAGCGGACACGGTTTCAAATTCGCGCCGCTGTGGGGAGGAATCATTGCCGACGCGGTGGAGCAAAAAGAAAATCGCTGGCTGAAAAAATTTCGCTGGCGTCCCGAAGTGAGACCGGCGCGGCCGGAAGAGGCGGCGAGATTCATCGGAAGAGAATGATGGGCGAGAATAAAAAGGAAAAAAAGGAACGAATAGAGCTCTCAAAAGTCGTAGGATGGACTCGACGCTTCAGCGGGTTGATGGGGAGTAACCGCATAAATGCTCGAGTCCAAGGCTACGAACTCTCTTTGAGTTGACTACAAGGGACGTCTGATTTCTTCTATTTCCCCCGGTTCCCTTCAATCCTTTTTATTCCGCCAAGAGTTGTTGGATTACTCTTTCCGAGCCGTCGTAATCGCCCTCGCCAACGTGCGTGTAACGGATGTATCCTTCTTTGTCCACAATGAACCACGTGGGCCATGCCCGGACGTTATAACGATTCCAATTGGCAAAGTCGCCGTCAATCGCCACCGGATATTTGATGTTGTACCCTTGCACCGCCTTGCGGACATTTTCCACATCTTTTTCGAACGAGAGCTCGGGGGTGTGGACGCCGAGAACGACGAGTCCCCGGGCACGATATTTTTCGTCCCACGCTTTTTTGTAGGGCAGGGTATTTTTGCAGTTGTAGCAGGCGAACGTCCAAAAATCGATGAGGACCACTTGACCGCGTAGTTCGTCCCAATTGATTTTTTCGGAATTGATCCAGGTCTCGCTCGCAATCTCGCGCGCGAGTTTGAACTGATGCTTGTCCACTTTGGCTTGAGCAGTCACTTGTACGTCTTCTCCTGTCTGCTGCGTTGGTGCGCCGGGTCCGGTCGAATTTGCCTGCGCGCATCCGTTCAAGACCATTCCACAGACCAAAAGAAAAATAAATTGCATAGCATGGTGCCGCACGCGTTTGTGCATTTTAACCTCCGCAAATAATTTTCGCCGCAATGTGTTTCCAACCTATCAAACATTCCTTACAATTTTGTAACGCGAAATGCTCCGCCGAATCGAATTTTGCGGCGAACGCTGCAACGATTGAACACATGCAGAGGAAAAACGTTTTTGGTGTTCGGACGTTCTTGCGTTTCCGGTCCTGTTCCCCAGACGAAATTTAGAAATTCGTAAGAAATTCGACAGTGTGCTTCAACAACTCGCGATGAAAATCAAGGAATGACGGCAATGCAAAAAGTTCTGGTGGTTGACGATGAACCGCAAATCCTCGAAGTGGTGAGCAAATATCTCGCGCGGGAAGGTTTTCAGGTTTCGACAGCGCGTGATGGGGAAGCCGCACTCGCGACCTTCAATTCGAGCAAACCCGATTTGGTGGTGTTGGACTTGATGCTGCCCAAAGTGGACGGACTGGAAGTGTTTCGCCGCTTGCGCACACTCAGCGCGGTCCCGGTGATTATGCTCACCGCCAAAGGCGAAGAGACGGACCGCATTGTCGGTTTGGAGCTGGGCGCGGATGATTACATTACCAAACCGTTTAGCCCGCGCGAATTGGTGGCGCGGGTGAAAGCGGTGTTGCGTCGCGCGACGACGGGCTCGATGCTCGAAACGGGCGAACGCACGCTCGTGCGCGGCGAATTGCGAATTGACCCGCGCGCGCGGTCAGTGTTGGTTGCGGACAAAGATGTGGAATTGACGAGCAAAGAATTTGATCTGTTGTGGTTTCTCGCGTCGCATCCCGGTCAAGTGTTCACGCGCACACAATTGCTGGACCATGTGTGGGGGTTTGAATACTATGGCGATTCGTCCACTGTCACGGTCCACATTCGCCGCCTCCGCGAAAAAATTGAAAGCGACCCCGCCAACCCACATTATCTTTCGACGGTGTGGGGGGTGGGGTATAAATTTGAAAAAGAGGTTTAGCAAATGCCTGACAGCCGATAGCCGATAGCGGTGACCTGCCGCGTCGTTTGCTATTCGCTATCTGCGCTTTGCTCTCTGCCATCATGCGTCGTTCACTCACCTTTGGCATCCTTCTCTTGGTCGCCGCGCCCCTCGCGGCGTTGTTGCTTGCGCGCGTGTGGCTCGGCTCGCCGCCGGGAGAGCTGCTCGAATTGACGCGGTTGTTTTTGATTGCGGAAAGCGCCGCGCTGATTTTGGGATTCGCCGCGTACTATGCAGTGCTGCGCGCGGGGATTGGCGGCATTAGCGGCAAAGTGGCGTTGGGCTATGCGTTGTGTGTTGGCGTCACGGCAATCGTGATTTTGCTCGTTTCGATGCCCATGTTTATTTCCACACACGACGCGCAGTTCTTGTTGGTGCTGCTGGTTTTTTCGGGAATTATTTCGCTCGGTTTTGGCTATTTGATTTCGCGGACGATTACACGCGGCTTGAGCGAATTGACCGTTGGCGCGGAAAAAATCGCGCAGGGCAATTTTTCCGCGCGCGTGAATGTGAAATCGGGGGACGAAGTGGAACGACTCGGCGCGGCGTTCAACCGCATGGCAGAAAAATTGGACCAAGCTGCCACGAAACAAAAAGAATTGGAACAGGCGCGCCGCGATGTCGTCGCCGCCGTGTCGCATGATTTGCGCACGCCGCTCGCATCCCTGCGCGCGATGATTGAAGCCATCAACGATGGTGTCGTCACCGACGAAGCAACGACGCGGCGTTATCTCAACAGCGCGCAACTGCAAGCAGAAAATCTTTCACTGCTCGTGGACGATTTGTTTGAACTGTCGCAACTCGACGCGGGCGTGATGCAGTGGCGCGTGGAGCCAAGTTCGCTGCGCGATTTGATTTCGGATACGTTGGAAACGATGCACGTGCAAGCGGCAGAAAAGAACATCAAATTGAGCGGATGGGTTGACCCGAACGTTGACCCCGTGCTGATGAATTCACACAAAATGCAGCGCGTGTTGTACAACCTGATTCAAAATGCAATCCGGCACACGCCAACCGACGGCACTATTTTTGTCGAGGCGCGCAAGCACGAACTCGATGACCAAGTACAGGTGGACGTGATTGATACGGGTGAGGGCATTCCCGAAAGTGATATGCTGCGCATTTTTGAACAATTTTATCGCGGCGAAAAATCGCGGGCGCGCGAATCCTATGGCTATCATTCGGGCAGCGGCGCGGGGCTCGGTCTCGCCATCGCCCAGCGCATCGTACAAGCACACCACGGAAAAATTTGGGCAGAGTCGAAACGCGGCACGGGGAGCAGGTTCAGTTTTACTTTGCCGCGCGCGGCGAAACTCTAGAATCACGTTTCCGGGTTTCATGCGTTATCACTTTTGAACCCACGACACAGGATATGTGAATGGATTTGCCCAATCGTTTCGTGTTACCTCCGGCTGCGCTCCTGCCGCATGAGGCATTGACCTCGGCGCCATCAGCGCCTCTTGATGTAGAAACCGACGAAAAAGAAAAACCGAAACATCCGCACGAGATGACGCCCGAAGAAATCCGCGCCCGCATCATCGAGTTGGGCTTTGAGGGCGACGCGGCGCGTTTTGAAGAATTTTGCGAACGCTTGCGAAATGGCTTGCCCCCCGGAACGTGCGTTGCCGTACGGGGCAGCGCGGTTACGGGGGTTCGTTGGGAAGATGGCGCGCCATTCGACGCAAAAGGCAAGGGGACAAGCGACCTCGACATTACACTCATCGGCGACCAAGTGATGGGCTGTTGGAATCCCGACGGCTTTTACATTCCCGCGCTTCACACGAAACCTGCAGGCGACGAGTATCCCGATATGGCTCCCCCGCTCGAACCGCTTCGTCGGGAATTGCAGGCGCTTGCAGGACGCCCCGTCAATTTTCAGGCCACGAACAATCTCGTGCTGTATGTGCGCGATATTCTGATGGGGCAGCCGTACTTTATGCTCATCGAGCCGGAACCTGCCTTGTCAACCGAATAGCGCGTTCTGCCGTGACGCGCCCGTTGTTCGAGTAATCCATTGTGACGTTCAAATTGTTGAGTTACAACATTCGCTTTGGCGGCGCGGGGCGCGAACATTTGATTGCCCGGGTCATTCGCGCCGCAGCGCCCGAGCTGGTTGTCTTTCAAGAGGCGACTAATCCGGAGGTTATCGAACAGATTGCCGAGGAAACGGAATTTCCGTTGTGGGCTGCCAAGCGCGGACATTCGATTGCGTTTTTGAGCCGCATGGCGGTTGCGCATTACGAGTGGCATTATTCGCTCGGCGCGCGGCATCCCTTTATGGAAATCGAGTTGACGCCGCAGACGCGCGTGTTCGGTTTGCATTTGAGCGCGCGATTTTCAAAATGGAGTGAAATGCGGCGCGTGCGCGAAATTCGGCAACTGCTCGCGGACATTCAAAAGTACCAGTACGGTTTTCACGCCCTCGTCGGCGATTTCAACACGCTCGCGCCGGGCGAAATCTTGAACGTAAAGCGAATGCCGACATGGATTCGCGCGCTGATTTGGCTGAGCGGACGCGACATTCAGCGGCATACGATTCAAACGATGCTCGATGCGAATTATGTGGACGGGTTTCGGCATTTGCATCCCGTCGGCGACGGGGCGACGTTCCCCACCTGGGACCCGCATTTGCGCCTCGATTATGTTTTTATTCCGAAAGGTTTTGCGCCACGCTTGAGACAAATGCACGTCTTGAAAGATATTCCAAACGTGACCGGCGCATCTGACCATTTTCCGCTGTTGGCAGAGATTGAATGCGAATAAAATTGCGCCCTGATGCCTCCTGATACCTAGTGCAGCATTAACCAAGCTCTTGGGGGTCGCGCACAATGAAATCGTTTAGAAAGCGTCTTTCAACGCATCGGTATGCAAAACAAGTTGGTTAATGCTGCACTAGTGCAGCATTAACCAAGCTCTTGGGAGTCGCGCACAATGAAATCGTTTAGAAAGCGTCTTGCAACGCATCGGTACGCAAAACAAGTTGGTTAATGATGCACTAGCGCGATTTGATTCATGCACACGGGCCCTGGGCGCACCACGGCGGAATATTTCTTTGCACTGCCAAGAGATGTGAATGCCAACGTGTGCTGAACGCGCAGTGACCAATCACACCGCAACTGCCATCTCTGCTTTGGGCGCGCGATGACGCGTCTGTTGCCACACTATTTCGACACGTTGATTAAAGCCATCGGGATAGGACTGGACGGGCACAGCAATTGCGCGGCAGAGCTCCATCAGCTCTTCGGGATGCGTGGTTGGTCTGCCGGTTGTCAAACTGATATAGGCAAATTCCACCCACGCCATCGCTTTGAGATGCTTTGCCTCTTTGTCCAGCATCAGTCCTTCTACAACCAACGTTTTGTCTGAATAGTGAATCAGGCGTGTGCGAATCAGAACCTGCTCCATCACCTGTGCCGGGCGCAAGTACGAGATTTGAGTTTTCTTGACGACCCAGCTGGAATGCGCCGGGTTATTTGGTTCGTACGTGTACAGATTATAGTGTTCGGCAATTTGGTCCTGGCGCGCATTAAAGAAATAGTCAATGTACCGCGCATTGTTCAAATGCCCGAACGGGTCACAGTCTTGAAAACGAATGGTAACGAGGCTTTCCGGCTCGCGCACGGGGTTGTCTAGCTTGAGCATAAATACACCCTGACTCCCACGTCCTCACGCGAAAGATGGTTTTCGTTTCCCGTGAGGAGCAGGCGGAATCTTTCACAGACCGTTCGGTCTGTTTTTGTTGCAAAAAAATATCTTGCTCCTGGCATACGACTTGGCGATGCGTGCTCCCTCTGGTAGGTGCAAGAGCGTGCATTCTACGCACGCACCTCACGTTCCAAATAGCCGGTCAGATATTCGACGGCACGATTCATCGGACGCAGATTGCCGTACAAGCGGCTCTGCATAATCGCTCCTTCCATCACAGAAATGAACACGCTTGCCAGCATTTCACCATCAACCTCTGCCTTGATTTCGCCTTTTTCTTTGCCGCGTTGAATGATGCGGCGAATGAATTGGTGCCACTCAGCCATCGCTGCTTTGGCTCGTTCACAAAGTGCAGGCTGCGTATCATCGGCTTCGATGGCAGTGTTCATAACAGGGCAGCCGCCGGGAAAGGGATAGCCCTCCGCTGCCCTCTGATAAAACCCAATCAGTCCAATCAAGCGGTCTGCCGCATTCTTTTTGTCAGCGGTGGCGTTTTTGATTTCTTGTCGCAAAACATCGACGGCATAGTCAAACGCCTGCAAGGCCAAATCTTCTTTGCTGGTGAAATGATTATAGATGCCGCCCTTTTCCAGCCCTGTCACGTCCATAATGTCGGACATGGCAGAACCGAAAAAACCGCGCCGATTAAATACTTGCGCGGCTTGGTGCAGGATCATTTCCTTGGTTTGGTCACCTTTTGTCATAACGCTCATTTCAGACCGTTTGGTCTGGAATAGAGCATACGCCCATTTTGGGGGATTGTCAAGCACGAAGACGGATTGAACAGGGCAACTGCAAAGTCGCGTTAACTGTCATTTCGAGCGAATGCGAGAAATCTCACTACGCGCGGTAGCCGAGATTTCTCACTCCGTTCGAAATGACACCTCCTTGTCAAGGGACTTTGCAGTCGCCGTGATGGATTGGATTTTTGTGGAGGGTCATTGGAAAATTTTGTCGTTGCAGCGGCATCGCACTCTTCAAAGGGCTTTGAAAGCAACGGCTCCACGCGGGTCAGAATTGGTCCCGTGCGCGTTCTAACAACTCGACAACTTCTGAATCCATAATTTGTTCAAAGTCCTCATAAAAATGTCCCACCGCCACAAACGGTTCGGGCGTGTCGAGCAAAACGAGTTCGTCGCACTCGGCGCGCAAATCCTTTACCACTTGACGCGGCGCGACGGGAACCGCGAGAATCACGCGCGCCGGTCTGCTGTGCTTGAGCGCGCGGAGTGCCGCGATGGTCGTCGCACCGGTTGCAATGCCGTCGTCCACCAAAATTGCAATTTTGTTGTCCAACGCGAGCGATGTTTTGTTGCGGCGATAGAGTTGGAGACGACGTTGAATCTCAAGCTTTTGATTCTCGCATTCCAGTTCGACAAGTTTTTGTGGAATGTGCAGTTGGTGAATCAAGGCTTGGTCGAGAAACACCGTGCCGTCGCTTGCCACAGCGCCCAGCGCAAGTTCTTTATTGAACGGCGCGCGAATTTTTCGCACGATAAAAACATCCAGCGGCGCGTGCAACACGCGCGCGATTTCCGCCGCGACGACAACGCCGCCGCGTGGGATGCCCAACACAATTACATCGCGTAGGGGCAATCCCTTGCGGTCGCCCGTCACAATTGCGTCGCGTAGGGGCAATCCCTTGTGGTCGCCCGTCACAATTGCGTCGCGTAGGGGCAATCCCTTGTGGTCGCCCAAGATTTTCGCGCCAAGTTGTTGTCCGGCATCGCGGCGATTTTGAAATTGTGTCATGGTACGACAGGCGCGATAGATTTTGGGGGTGGTGTAGGGCGCGCCCAAGTTGGCGTTTCCTCGCGCCAGACAAAAACGTAAAAATACAATGGCATGGCGAAATAGCCGAACACATAAATTCCAACTCCAAAAATAATTCGCCACACGTCTGCCGTTGTCGTATTTTTGATAATGTACGCCCAATAAAAACCCATCAGCGCAACATTGAGGAACACGCTGAGCAAATAAATCAGCCCTGCACACATAAAAATTGCAAAAAACGCGATGGGCGGTTCGCCGCGCAAAGCCACCCTCGAGAATATGCCTGTAAATCCGGCGAACCAAAGAACAATAAACACAAGTGGATAAACCAGCATCCAGAGCGTCACCGCACCGATAATGCGTTTTTGAGTCTTCGAAAGTTTCATTGCCCTATTCCTTTCTGAATTTGGCTCGCGCCAATGTTGTATAAATCGAACCTGTAGGTTTCAAGTCACTTGCTATCAAATGAATTGCGTCCGGGTGAAGCGTACCATACATTTGGGTTGGAAAATTTTTGACAAGGTCGCCAAGTTTTGCGCGTTCGTGATTCGATGCGTCCCGTTTCACGCGCGCGAGCGTGAGATGCGGGGCGAACCCGCGTTCCTCGCGCGCAAAACCCAACGCGTGCGTTTCCTTTTCGATGTGTTGAGCGAGCAGGGCAGCCGTTTGGATGTCGCCTTCGACGCCAACCCAAAGGGTGTTCGGACGCCGCGCGTTTGGAAAACAGCCGAGTCCGCGCGCAGTGAGTACAAACGGCGCGATATATTTTGCCGCGCGTTCGAGGGCTGTGGTGAGCGCGGGAATTTGCGCGCGAGGGAAGTTACCCAAGAAATTGAGTGTGAGGTGAATGTTTTGTGGTGCGACCCAGCGAATCGTGTTTGCAACCGCAGCACGCAAACATTCGTCTTGTACTTGTTTTTGCGCGCGTTTCAATTCCGCGCGCAGCGCGTCGTTCAATTCGATGGCGATAAAGAGACGGAGTGATGCGGAATCCATCTCAAAAATTGTATCACAAGGCGGTCAGAATTTCTTGGCGGCGTTTTGAGTTATTCGGGATTGTCTGTACAATCACGCCATCAACCCTTCGCAATGCGTCTGTCTCCGCTCCCACAAGTTGCTTCCTTGACGTGACGTTTAACGTTTAACCCGTACACCTTTCGAGTGAGCCGTTTGACGCTTCACGTGTGAATTTCCTGCATGAGTTCTCTTCCCGTCTACAACTATCGCCGCCGCACGCGCCATGAGAAAAAATCCGGCGGCAGCTGGATTCCCAAAATCATTCTCGGCGCTGTCGCCATCCTCGTTTTCGGCGCCGCCTTTGCAATTGTTGGCACCGTCGCGGTTTCCGCGATGACTGTCGTGAACGTGTATAACGAGTACGCGAAAAATTTGCCCGAGCCCGAAAAAATTTCGCAGCAGGCGTCCACCCAATTCAAGACCACCAAGATTTATGACCGCACGGGCAAAGTCGTGTTGTATGAATTGTTCGACCCGACGGGCGGCAATCGCACGAACGTTTCCCTCGACAAAATTTCGCCGTACTTGATTAATGCCACCATCGCGCTCGAAGACAAAACATTTTGGACGAACGAGGGCGTGGACTTGTTGGGACTCGTGCGCGCGTTTTACAACATGGCGCGCGGACAGCAGCTGCAAGGCGCATCCACGTTGACGCAGCAGCTCGTCAAAAAAGTTTTGATTCCCGAACGCGAAACACTTTCGCGCACCAACATCGAATTGAAAATTCAAGAGATGATTATGGCGCGCGAAATTTCGCAGCGCTATTCCAAACAGCAAATTTTGGAATGGTATCTCAACACGATTTATTACGGCAATTTCGCGTACGGGATTGAAGCGGCGAGCGAAGCGTATTTTGGGAAACATGCCAAAGATTTGACCTTGAATGAAGCCGCGACGCTTTCGGCGATTCCGCAGTACCCCGCGCTCAATCCGCTCGACAATCCCGAAGTTGCCAAAGAACGCCGCGACATTGCGCTCGACCGCATGGTGATTGAAGGATACATCACCGAAAAGCAAGCGGCAGAGGCAAAAGCCCAAGAGATTCAAGTTTTCCAGAAAAAGTTTGACATCAAAGCGCCGCATTTTGTTTTTTATGTGCGCCGCTATCTGGAAGACAAGTACGGACCCGACGCGGTGAACAAGGGCGGTTGGAGTGTGATTACAACGCTCGATTACAACATGCAGACGCAAGCCGAAGAAATCGCGCGCAATCAAATCACGAAACTCACTGCCGAAAAACGCAACGTAACAAACGCGTCTGTCGTCGTCATCAAACCCAAGACCGGCGAAATCAACGCGATGGTCGGTTCGGTGGACTATTTTAATCGCGACATTGACGGGCAGGTCAACATTGCAATCTCTGACCGCCAACCCGGTTCCTCATTCAAGGTATTCAGTTACTTGCAAGCATTCGAAGTGGGCGCGTTGGACGGCACAAAACTCTCGCCTGCCAGTGTAGTGTACGATGTTCGCACCGCGTTTGAAGACCCGCCGAACCCGCCGTACGTTCCCGAAAATTACGACCGCAAATATCACGGACCCGTGCGCTTGCGGACTGCGCTCGCGTCGTCCTACAACATTCCCGCAGTCAAAGTGTTGGACACGGTCGGCATTCGCAATGTGCTTGACCTCGCGCATCGCATGGGCATCACAACCCTCGATAAAAATTATGGACTCGCGTTAACGCTTGGCGGCGGCGAAGTGAAATTGCTCGACCAAACGTACGCGTATGGCGTGATTGCAAACGGCGGCGTCATGGCAGGACAAGAGGTGCCGCAGAACGAACGCCGCGATGGTTTTCGCAAATTGAATCCCGTGTCGGTTTTAAAAGTTACGGACGCCGACGGCAAAGTGTTGGAAGAATACAAGCAGCCGAAAACCGAACGCATTGTTTCCGAACAAGCCGCGTATCTCATCACCGATGTTTTGAGTGACAACAACGCGCGCGCACCCGCGTTCGGTTTGAACAGCGTTCTCAAAACTTCGCGTCCCGCCGCTGTGAAAACGGGAACGACTTCATCCTGGAAAGACAACTGGACGCTCGGTTACACGCCCGATTACGCGGTGGGTGTTTGGGTCGGCAACGCCGATAACGCCGAGATGGAACACATTTCCGGTATTACGGGCGCCGCGCCGATTTGGCATGATGTGATGGAATTGATTCATCAGAACTTGCCTGTCACAGAGTTTGTGGAACCTCCGAATATCACGCGCATTCCCGTTTGTCTCGCGAGTGGTCTGTTGCCGACCAAAGAATGTCCGCAAGTGGTGCGCGAAGTGTTTATTCAAGGCAACGAGCCAACGCAGCCCGACAACATTTGGAAACCGTTCCGCATCTTTACGCCGAATGGGAAACTTGCGACGGCGTTCAATCCCCCCGACCAAGTGACGACGGTAGTGTATCCGATTTATCCGCCGCAAGCCGCCGACTGGGTAAAAGAAAATAACATCCCGCAGCCGCCCACAGAATTTGACACCACGTACGCGGCGAGCGCGGCGGGCGGCGACCTCGCGATTTTTTCACCGTCGAATTATTCGTCGGTGAAAGGCGCAGTCGAAGTGCGCGGCAACGCGAAAATCGGTGACATGCGCGAGTGGCGTTTGAATGTCGGCTCAGGTCTCGACCCCGCCGAATGGTTGACGATTGGACAAGGGGGGGGGGGAATTGACAATGGCACCCTCGCGGTGTGGCAGACAGGCGACAGCGGCTTGTACACGCTGCAGCTGATTGGGATTCAAAACGACGGCAATGTGCATACCGCGACGTCGCAAGTAACGGTGGACAACAACGCGCCCCGCGTCGAAATCATCAATCCCTGGGATGACAAACAGTACATCATGGAGGAAGACGAGTGGGTGAGCATTGACGCAGAGGCACAAGACAATCTTTCGATGGGCTATGTGGATTTCTGGGTGGACAATTCGTACCTCGGACGCACGCAAGTTTCACCCTTTACGCTCAAATGGAATATCGTCATGCGCGATGCACTGACGCCGACGCTCAAAGCCGCGCTCGAACTTGCTGCCGACGCGCCCAACTTGCCTACGATTTCGTACAACGCCGCAACGCGCAAACTCGAAGACGACGGCAAAACGATTACGACGATTACCGAAACGTTGACCGCAACCATGACAAAACGCGCCGACCGCGTCGTTGCCGTCTTTCCAAACGGTTTTGGCATGATTATGGACGCGGGTGGGTACACGGAAACGCATCAGGTGCGCGTCAAAGCATATGATGTTGCGGGCAATTTTATCGAAAGCGCAAGCGTGCGCTTTCTCGTCTCGCACAGGCCGCGTCCCAAGCCCGAAGACGGTGCACCCACAGGATTCTATTATTTTCGGGATGAACGAACGCGTGTGGTCTTGAATTTCCGCCGGGAATTTTTGACGAAAAGAGAAACGTGAAAAAAAATTGGCTCGGAGTACCGAGTCATTTTTTTTGAAAATTGCAATCTCTGGCGAAACGGCTAAAATAGGCGCGCCGGGTTTGTGAAATTCATTTCAATCCCGGAGAAACCATTTACATCAAGCTGATTTGCGCGAATTTTGTTCGCGCGCACACTAGAGGAGAGAAGTATGGCAAGTCGCAAGAAACTATTACTGATTGGATTGTTGATGGTGGCGATTGCGGCGCTCGCGGCGTGCGGACCCGGTGGGGGCGGAGGTGGCAGCACTACGGGACAGACGATTAATGTCGAAGGTGGAGAATTTTTTTATCAACCGGTTGACATTAACGCCAAGCCCGGCGAACGCGTCAACGTGAATTTCAAGAATGCCGGTACGGTGGAACACACGTTTGTCATCAAGGACATCAATTTCAAATTGGTGGCACAACCCGGGCAAACTGTAAAGGGAACTTTTACCGCGCCGTCCGCCGCAGGGACGCACGAGATTCATTGTGACGTCCCGGGACATACCGAAGCGGGAATGATTGGCAAGCTGACCGTCGTCGCCGCGAACAATTGATGCGTCCCGCATCACACGCGGCGTGTTGCCGCGTTCGCCGTCACGTTCCCTGACCGGTGAATGGTCAAACAAAAAAACGCGTCTCTTTTTGCAAGAGACGCGTTTTTTTAAATTTGGTTTTGGTCAAGCGGAATGGAATAAATTTGAACACCCTGTGTTTTCCCTTTGAGCTGCACTTTGCCTTGCGGCTCGACTGCAATCGAATCGCGCAAACCGCGGCGCGTATTTTCGTCAATCAAAAGGGGCTGCTTGACCACTTTGGTATGCGCTTCCAAACGCGCGGCGAGATTGACCGTATCGCCAACACAAGTGTACGTCGCGCGCAGTTCCGTTCCGGTAAAACCTGCGATGACGCTGCCCGACGCGATGCCGATGCCGATTTGAATTGCGCGTTTCCCTTGCGCTTGCTGCGCGTCGTTGAACTGCGCGATGCGTTCGAGCATTCTCAACGCCGCGCGCACCGCGCGTTCGCGATGGTCGGCGCGCGGCAGCGGCGCGCCGAAAATTGCCATCAAACCATCGCCGACCATTTGATTGACGATGCCTCCCTCACTTGCAATCGCTTCCATTACGTAACCGAAATAGCTGTTCAACAAACGAATCGTCTCGGCGGGCGTTTGCGCTTCCGCGATGGTTGTGAAGGAACGAATGTCGGAAAACATTGCCGTCGCCTCGACCAATTTTCCGCCGAGTGAAAAGCCCGTCGCCATCAATTCGTCCACCACTTCGGGCGTCGCAAATTTGCCAAAGAGTTCGCGTTGTTGGTCGCGCAGGCGTTTCTTTTCCAATGACGACTCGATGCGCGCGTTCAAAATCACCGGATTGAACGGCTTGGGCAAATAATCTTCCGCGCCCATCTCGATACAGCGCACCACGCTGTCCAATTCATCCAGCGCGGAAATCATAATCACCGGCAGCTCGCGCAATTTGCGGTCGGCTTTTAATGTTTGCAAAACTTGAAAGCCGTTGAGTTCGGGCATCAAAATATCCAACAGCACCAAATCAAAATTTTTTTCGTGAACCAATTCCAACGCGCGTCTGCCGTTTTCGGCGGCGGTAACCGCGTGCCCTTGCCGCGTGAGGCGATGGATGAGAATGTCGCGATTCACCGCACTATCGTCCACAACCAGGATGCTGCCACGTTCCTGTGTGACGGTTCCATTCTCGTCGAGCGCCCGAATGGAACTTACAGCTTGTTCGACCAGCTCGCCTGCGGCAGCAGATTTTTCATCAAAATCTACGCGTTGTGTGCCAATGACGGCGAGACTGATAATGTCGTTAATGGCGAGAGAAAAATTGTGCGCGGCGGTGTGAATTTTTTCCAAGTCGGCGGCAAGCGCGTCCGCGCCGTTGGCGCGCGCGTCTTCGAGCAAGAGTTCGCTGTAGCCGATGACCACATCCGTCGGCGTACGCAGACGATATTGCAAATCGGCGGCGATGGCTTGAATATCTACATCGCGCGACTCGTCCAAAATTTTTTCACTCGCGAGCGCGTCATTCACGGCGGCTTCCAATTCCTTGCCCGCCGCGCGAATTTTTTCCAAATCGGGAACAATGGACGCGTCCGCGCTTTCCGGCGCGTCCTCGAGCAAAATTTCGCTGTACCCAAGAATCGCATTAATCGGCGTGCGAAGGTCATGGCGCAATTTCGCAAGCAGCGCGTACTGCGCGCGGCGCGTCACCTCATCTTTTGAAGCAGTCGGCTTGAGGGGTTCGTTCATTTTTTCAAAAACGCTTCAATCTTGGACAGCAGTCGTTCCAACTCAATCGGCTTGGTATCGTATTCATCGCAGCCCGCCTGCATGGCTTTTTCGCGGTCGTCAGACATGGCGTGCGCGGTGAGCGCGATAACGGGAATCGCTTTCGTTGCATCGTTCGCTTTGACGCGGCGCGTCGCTTCCCAGCCGTCAATCACGGGCAAGCTCATGTCCATCAAAATCAAATCAGGACTCTCCGCCTCCGCCATTGCGACGCCCTGTGCGCCGTCAAACGCCATAACCACTTGATAGCCGCGCCGCTCCAAGCGCCGCGACAACATGTCGCGATTCATTTCATTATCTTCGACCAAGAGAATTTTCTGCATTGTATTTTTCCTTTGTGGTTTGATTCGCTTGGGATATCGGCCGGGAATTCGGCGAATCGAATTCGCAGCAACGAAAACGCGACACGTGCTGCAATGCACAGCATTGCCACGCACGTTGAGGCGCGAGTTCTAATCGTTTAATGCGCGTGCGTGAATCAACGCGCGTACGTGCGCCAACAATTCCTCGCGCGTGTGCGCGTCTTTGTGCAAAACACTCAAAACGTAACCGTTCAACTTGGCGCGTTCGTCGGCGGTCAAATCTTTGGCGGTGACGACGATAACGGGGATATTTTTCCATTCCGCATTTTTTCGCAATTCCGCGACAAATTGAAAGCCGTCCATTTCGGGCATCATCAAGTCGAGCAAGAGGAGCTGCGGAATTTTTTCGTTCAAACGTTCCAGCGCGACGCGTCCGTTTTCGGCAGTGGCGACGCGCCAATTTTCTTTTTGCAAAACGCGCGTGAGCATTTCGCGCGTCGTCGCGTCGTCTTCGACCACGAGCGCGTGGTGTTGAGCATTGGCATTTCGATAGCGCGCGAGAATGTTCGACAATCGTTCGCGGTCAATGGGTTTCGTGAGATAGTCCGCCGCGCCGAGCGTGTATCCGAGATTTTTGTCGTCGAGAATTGTGAGGACGATGACGGGAATGTCCGCCGTTTCGGGATTTGCTTTCAATTCGGTCAGCACTGCCCAACCGTCCATGCCCGGCATAATCACATCGAGCGTAATCAAGTCGGGATGAATCGCTTTGACGAGCCGCAGCCCTTCTTCACCCCCCCCCGCCGTGAGGACTTGGAAACCTTCCGCGCGCAAGAGGCGGTGTAACAAATCGCGCGCGGTGGGTTCGTCGTCAATCACGACAACTTTTTTCGCGCTCGTGGCAAGCGGTTCTGTTGGTGTTTCAATTTTTTCTGGCGCGTTTTTTGCATCCGTGACCTGCGTGGGTAAAACGATGGTGAACGTGCTGCCTTTGCCCGCCTGACTTGCGACGGTAATGTCGCCGCCCATCATGCGACAGAAGCGTCGGCTCAATGCCAGTCCCAATCCCGTGCCGCCGTACTTGCGCGAGGTGCTGGCGTCCGCCTGTGTAAATTCTTCAAACAATTTTTCGCGCTGCTCGTCGGTCATGCCGATGCCGGTGTCGGTGACGGCAAGACGAATGACGGATGACGAATGACCAAGGACGAATGTTGCATCGTTCGTCGTTCGTCCTTTGTCGTTCGTCAAACCCACACTCAATGTAATCGTCCCATGCTCTGTAAATTTCGCCGCGTTGCTCAAGAGGTTGAACAAACTTTGACGGACTTTGGTGAGGTCGGCGTGCATTGTGCCAATGTCGTCGGGAACATTCACTTGGAGCGTGTTGCCGTTTTTCGCGACGAGCGGTTGAATCACGCTCACGACATCGCTCACCATTTTCTTGACATCAAACGTTTCGAGATACAAGTCCATCTTGCCCGCTTCGATTTTGCTCAAATCCAAAATCGCGTTGATGAGGTCGAGCAGGTGCTTGCCCGCGACATTGATTTTTTGCAAATCGGGTAGCATGTGCGTTTGCCCGCTGTCTTGCGCTTCTTCGCTCAACATTTCGCTGTAGCCGATGATGGCGTTCAACGGCGTGCGAAGTTCGTGACTCATGTTGGCGAGAAAAGTTGATTTGGTGCGATTTGCGGCTTCGGCGGATTCGCGCGCTTGTTTTGCTTCGTCGAGCAACCGCAAACTTTCGTCAAACAAACGCGCGTTTTGAATCGCAATCGCGGCTTGGCGCGAGAGTCCGACGATAAAATCCAAATCGCTTTGCACAAAGGGTCCGCTGGTTGTGCGGTCACGCCACAACACCATGACGCCCGTGACAACCCCGCGCAAAATGAGCGGCGCAAACATCATCGCTTCCGTTATTTCATCTGCTTCGGTGCCGGGTAAATCTTGTGCGCGCGGGTCGTTGTCCGGGTCGTTCACAATTTCGGCGGTGCCCGTTTGCGCGATGCTGCCTGTGATGCCTTCGCCGAGATAAAGCATATCGCCTTTGTTGATTTCGGCGTACTTGCCGACGGCGACGACGGTAGGCAATGAGCCATCGGGCTGCACCAAGCGAATGGAAACATCCCGCGCGTTCAAGACATTTTTCGCGTGCGTGGCAATTTGTTCCAACACGGCGTTCAAATCAAGCGTCGCGGAAATTTCGCGTCCGATTTCGGTAAGCGCAGTCATTTCATTCGCGCGGCGCGTCGTCTCGTCAAAGAGGCGCGCGTTTTGCAGGGCAACACTCATGGACAAGGCAACCGTTGTGAGCAAACGCACTGCCGCGTCGTCGAACGCGTTTTCGCGGTCAAGATTTTGCAACGAAAGAATGCCGATGACTTGGTCGCCGTTGAGAATTGGCACGCTCAACCATGACTTGGGCGCTTCGCCGACGACGGCGAGACGCATCCCGAGTTCGGCGCAGCGTTCCGCGTATTTTTCATTGATGTGGAGTGGTTGACGCGTGCGAATAATTTCCATTCGCAGCGCGTCGGGCGGCGTTTCAGAAACCGCCGCGAGACGCTTGCCGCGTTCCATCATGTATTCGTGGTCAATGCGATTTTCCGCCGCGTCGTACAGACTAATCATCAAACTTTCGGCGGAAAAAATTTCGTGGAATTTCGCGCCCACCAATTCGATGATGGCGCGGAAATCGAGTTTCGAGGCAAGCCCTTGTTGGATGCTGTTGATGATGCCGAGTTCTGCCGCGCGCTGTTTGGTCTCGCTCAAGAGACGATTGGTTTCGTCAAACAGACGCGCGTTTTCCAACGCGACGCTCATCGAAGACGCGACAGTTTCCAACAAGCGCGTCACGCCCTCATCAAACGCGTTTTCGCGGTCCAGATTTTGCAAACTGATAATGCCCGCGACTTGTTCGCCGCGCGTGATAGGAACGCCGAGCCACGATTTGGGGCTTTCCCCCGCAATCACATCCGTCATGCCTAACGCCGCGCAGCGTTCCGCGAAATTCGCGTTGATGACAAGTGAACGTCGCGTTTCGAGAATTTGCGCGCGCAGCGCGTCGGGCGGCGTTTCGGAAATCGCCGCGAAACGTTCGCCGCGTTCGAGCAAATACAAATGGTCCATGCGATTCGCGGCGGCATCAAACACACTAATCATCATCGTCTCGGCAGCAAAGATTTCGTGAATCTTGTTCCCCACCAATTCGACAATCCCCTCATAACTGAGCTGCGACGCGAGTCCTTGCTGGACGCTGTTGATGATTTGCAATTCTGCCGCGCGCTGATTCGTTTCATTCAACAATCGTTGTGAATCGTCAAACAAGCGCGCGTTGTGAATCGCGATGCCCGCCTGCCGCGCCATGCCGTCGAGAAACGTTAAATCATCTGGCGTGAACGCTTCGTCTGGCGCGCCGCGCCATGCCGCAATCGCGCCGCTTAACCGATTCGCGCTGAACATGGGCGCAACCAACAATTTTTCGCCTTGCGCGGTGGGACCGGTGCCGGGCAAATGAATCGTGCGCGCGTCGAGAGAGGAATCCGCAATCGCTTCGGCAACGCCGTTTTGTGCAATCGTGCCGATGAGCCCTTGACCGAGACGCGGACGAAACTCCATCACCGCTTCCGCCGTCTCGCCGATGGCGGAAATCGCGCGCAAGGTTTTGCCGTCAGGTTCAATCAAGTACACCGCGCTCGTGCTGGCGCGCAAAACCTTTTGCGCGTTCTGCGTGACGCGTTCCAACACGATATTCAAATCGAGTGACGCGGAAATTTCGCGTCCGATGTCGGTGAGCGCGGTCATTTCATTCGCGCGGCGCGTGGTCTCGTCAAGCAAGCGCGCGTTTTCGAGCGCGACGCTCATGCTGTTGGCGAGAGTTTGCAAAAGGCGCACATCGCTTTCGCTGAACGCGTGTTCGCGTTCATAGTTGCTGATGTGAACCAAGCCGCGCACTTGTTCGCCAATCATGAGCGGCGCGTAAATGGCGGATTGCGCAACCTGTGTGCCGGGCAAAAGATACGCGCCATATTTTTCGCGCGCGTGCGCGGCATTTTCGTTGATGAACAAGGTCTCGCGCGTGCGAATGATGTGCGCGGCAAAACCCTGCTCGGTGAGCGGGTACGGCGCAACGGTAATCCGTTCGCCTTTTTCGTACAAGTAGGGCAAGTGAATCAACTGCGTCGCGGGGTCATAGATGCGAATGCCGACATCGGCGTTGAAAATTTCGCGCATCTTGCTGCCGACGGCATCATAGATGCCTTCGAGGTTGAGTTCAGCGGCGAGCGCGGCTTGCACGCTGTTGATGATGGCAAGTTCGGCGTTGCGCTGTTCGGTTTCTTGGAGCAGACGCGTCGTCTCGTCAAACAAGCGCGCGTTTTCGAGCGCGATGCTCATCGAGTTGGCAAGCGTTTGCAATAATCGTACATCGGATTCACTGAACGCGTTTTCCCGGTCAAGGTTTTGTAGTGAGATGACGCCTTTGACTTGAGTGCCAACAATCATCGGCACATACAATGCAGACTTGGATGGTTCACCGCTGAGGACAGACGGGTTGTCGTACTGGGCATTCGCTTCGCTGAGGTTCTCATTGATGAGGAGGGGCTGGCGCGTTTCGATGACATGCTTGCGGTAACCAATCAATTGCATCGGCTCATCGGGAAAACGCACGCCGCGTTCGATGGTGTAAGGAAAGTGAATTCTATTTTCGTTCGGGTCATACAACCCAATGTCAACAACTTGGGCGTCAAAGATGTCGCGGATTTTGTCGCCAACCAAATCGTAGATGCCTTGAATATCCATCTTGGCGACGAGACCTTCTTGGACGCTGTTGATGATGGCGAGTTCGGCGTTGCGCTGTTCTGTTTCTTTCAAGAGCCGTTGCGTTTCGTCAAAGAGGCGCGCGTTTTGCAACGCGACGCCCATGTTGGCAGACAGAGTTGTCAACAAGCTGACAGTTGATTCAGGGAAGGCATGAGTATCTACGGAATAGAGGGTGATGACGCCAATCACTTGGTCCGCAGACCAGATGGGCGCGCACGCGATGCTTTGTGTAATGTCGGGTTCATTTACATCTCCAATGATTTTCGTTTTCAGACCGAGTTCCAATTTTTTCTGTTCAAAGTTTTCATTGATGACCAGCGTTTTGCGGTTTCGAATGACCCATCCGCCAAATCCTTCACCCAGCGGACTCGGCTCTATCGGAAAGCGGTCGCCATGTTCAATGTAATACGGCGTGGACAAGATGTCGGTGGAGGCGTCATACAGCCCGATATACATGTCCTCCACCTTAAAGTCTTGTCGAATTTTTTCGCCGACGAGGTCAATGATTGCCTGAAAATCGAGTTCGCGCACCAACCCTTCGCTGACGCCGTTGATGATTGCCAATTCCGCCGCGCGCTCTTCGGTGATTTTCAGGAGCCGTTGTGTTTCATCAAAGAGGCGCGCGTTTTCAAACGCCACACTCAAACTGCCGGCGAGCGTTTGCAGCAAGCGGAAATCGGATTCGTCAAACGCGTTTTCTTGGTCCACATTTTGAATCGAAATCACGCCGCGCGCTTCGTCGCCGATGACAAGCGGAACCCAAATTCCCGACTTTGTCACTTGACCCCCGCCGACAACAAATGACCCAAGTTCTGCTGCGCGTTCGAGCATATCTTGATTGACCATCAAGGGCTGGCGCGTACGCATGACGAACGGGCTAAAGCCCTTGTCATCCAGAGGTTGCGGTGCTTCGGTGAGGCGTTCGCCTATTTCGTAGATGTAGGGATAGTGCAGCAAGTTAGTCTGACGGTCATAGGTGGTGATGATCACCGCTTGCGCATCAAACGTGTCGCGGATTTTGTCGCCAACCAAATCAAAGATGGCTTGAATGTCCAACTGCGCCGCCAAACCCGACTGCACGCTGTTGATGATGGCGAGTTCTTCGGCGCGCTCTTCGGTGATCTTGAGCAGGCGTTGCGTCTCGTCAAAGAGGCGCGCGTTTTCGAGCGCGACACTCATGGCGTTGGCAAGCGTTTGCAAGAGGCGCACATCCGACTCGCTGAACGCGTGTTCACGTTCCGTATTCACAATGTCAATCAGTCCGCGCGCTTGCTCGCCTACGACAAGCGGCACATAGAGCGCGGATTTGGTCGCTTCTGTGCCCGGGATAGTGAAACTGCCGTACTGTTCCATTGCCTGCGTCATGTTCTCGTTGATGACGATTGTCTCGCGCGTGCGAATCACATGTGCGGCAAAGCCGCGCGACGCCAAGGGAGTGGAAGGAATGGCGATAGGCGCGCCATTTTCATACGCATAGGGGAATTGAACCAGATTGGTTTTGGGGTCATAGATGCGAATGCCAACATCGGCTTGGTGGAAGATTTCGCGAATCTTGTCGCCGACTGCATGGTAGATGCCCTGAATGTTCAGTTCTGCCGCGAGCGCCGCTTGCACGCTGTTAATGATGGCAAGTTCGGCATTGCGTTCTTCTGTAATTTTCAAAAGCCGCTGTGTTTCGTCAAAGAGGCGCGCGTTTTCAAGGGCGGTACCAAGCGATGCAGCGATGGTGGTGAGCAAACGCAAATCGGAATCGGCATAGGCATACTCGCGTTCAAAGTTTTCCAAGCTAATATCGCCGAGAAAGCGGTCACTGCTAATAATTGGCACGCTTACCATTGATTTGCATTGGTCTGTGCCTGCCAATGGGGGACCCGCCATTGCGATTGCTTCTTCGGGAGTATTTAGTACGAGCAGTTGACGCGTCTGCATCAGAGTCTCGTAAATTCCACCCGCGCGCGGCGGCTTGCTTTCGACTGTCAGCCGCTTGCCATTCTCATACATGTAGAGCCAGTGGACCAGATTGGCTTTTTCGTCATACCATGTGATTGTCAAACTAGGCGCATCAAACACCTCGCGCAATTTATCTCCCACCAAATCCACAATCGCTTGAAAATCCAACTCGGCGGCGAGTCCTTGTTGAATCGAGTTGATGATTTGCAATTCCGCGACGCGTTCTTGTTCGGCTTGGAAGAGCCGTTGTGTTTCGTCAAAAAGGCGCGCGTTTTCGAGCGCGACACCCATCGCATTGGCAACCGTTTCCAGCAAGCGCACGTCAGACACGCTGTAGGCATTTTCACGCTCGTGGTCAAAGATATCAATAAACCCAATAATCTGGTCGCTGGCGATGATTGGCGTACGCACCATAGATTTTTGCTGGTCGGTACCCTCGACATTACTGATTTTCATGGCTTGCTGTTCTGCCACTGAATTCATCACCACTGACTTGCGGGTCTTGACCATTTGGAACCAAGCATCGCTGCCAGGTGGTATGGGAGGTTCCGGTTCGGAGCGGACGCCATGTTCATAGAAATACAAACTATGATTGAGATTCGTTCGGCTCTCATGCCAAACCACTCCGATGTCGCCTGTGTGGAAAATCTCGCGCAGTTTATCGCCGACCAAATCTACAATCGCTTGAAAGTCTAGTTTGGATGCGAGACCTTGCTGAATCGAGTTGATGATTTGCAATTCCGCGACGCGTTCTTGTTCGGCTTGAAAGAGGCGCGCGTTCTGGATGGCGACGCCCATGTTGGACGCGAGCGTTTGCAAGAGGCGCACATCGCTCTCGTTGTACGCATCTTGTTTGTAACTTTGCACCGAGACTACGCCGATGACTTGGTCAGCTGCAAAGATTGGGACGCCCAAGTAGGATTCCGTATCTTGTTCATCGCTGCTGAGCTTTGGCGTAGGGAAGGCGCCTGCGGCGTCCGCTTCCTCGCCGATGCCAAACAATAATGGTTTGCCTGAATTGATGATTAGGGATGTCAGCCCCTTGCCCATTGGGAAAAAGGTATCGGTAAAATCCCGGTAGCCACGGTCATAATCATAGGTGTGCTCGATGAGATTTGTCGCGGGGTCATATAGGCGGATGGTCACAGATTCGGAAGCGAAAATACTCTGCACCTTATCGCCAACAATCTTTGCTACGGTCTTGACGTCGAGCGTTTTTGCCATCGCTTCGCCGACGCTGTTGAGGATGGCGAGTTCGTCCTGGCGCTGCCGCAGTTCGGCTTCGAGCGCGGCAATGCGCGCGCGCAAAGGTGACGCGGCGCGTTGTCGCGGGGGTTTGGGTGCGATTGGTTTGGATTTTTTGGGCAGAGATTTTTTGGGGGCGGTGGTCACGGATTTTTTCATACCTGCTCGCGTCATGCGTAGAGATAAAATTGTGCGCGTTTATTCTACAATACATTCGCCGGTGTGTCTGTCATCAATCTGACATACGAAAATTCTATTTGGTTTTCGCTCTTAATAGCTGTATCATCGTCGCGCACAAGATTTTTTTGCTGTGCGCGGCGCAATGAAGCGCGCGCCCCGATGATGTGTTGCAAACAGAGGTCGGAAAAATTCTGATGGAGGATTTTATGATTGAAACCATCGTTTCACCGCTGCCCGTACTCTCGCAGCGTCGCGAGAAATCCAAACGCGTTGTCCCCATGGGCAAGTGGGCATTTTTTGAAGACGAATTCGTTCCACTGGAGGAAGCTAAAGTTGGGATTGCCACGCATGCGTTCAACTATGGCACGGGTTGTTTCGGCGGCATTCGCGCGTATTGGAATGACGAACAGCAGCAGTTGTACATCTTTCGCGCGCGCAGACACTTTAATCGCTTTCTCGAATCGTGCCGTTTGCTCAATATCCAACTGCCGTACTCGATTGACGATTTGATTGAAATTACGCTCGAACTTTTGCGCCGCGACAATTATCGTCAAGACGCGTACATGCGCCCGATTGCGTACAAAGCGACAGAGGATATCACGCCGCGTTTGTACGATTTGGAAGACGCGTACGCCATGTTTACACGCCCCCAAGGCAATTACATCAAGCTCGAAGTCTCCGCAGGCACGTCGTCATGGCGGCGCGTGGATGACAATTCGATTCCCGCGCGCGGCAAAATTACCGGTTCGTACATCAATTCCGCGTTCGCGCGCACGGAAGCGCATTGGAACGGTTATGACGAGGCGATTGTGTTGACGCAAGAAGGACATGTCTCGGAAGGCAGCGCGGAAAATTTCTTTATGATTCGGCAGGGCAAATTGTTCACGCCCAGCACACACGACAATATCCTGGAAGGGATTACGCGCGCGACGGTGATTGAGTTGGCAAAAGATGAGTTGGGACTTGAAGTGATTGAGCGTTCGATTGACCGCAGTGAGCTCTATCTCGCGGATGAAGCGTTCTTTACGGGTACGGGCGCCCAAGTCGCGGCGATTGTCGAAATTGACCATCGTCCCTTGGCGAACGGTTCCGCAAGACCTATTACACGCCAAATTCAAGATTTGTATTTCCGCACGGTGCGCGGCAAGAACGAACGCTACGCGCATTGGGTGACGCCGGTCTATCCGCGCTGATACGCGAGCCCCGAAGGGTTTTGCGCGCGCGTATCGCACTGAACACGTACGCCAAAAACCCTTTGGGGCTTGAACTCTATGCGTCAACTTGCTCTGCCGCCGACCTTGCTTGACCGTCTGCCGGAATGGCTGCAGGCGGTGTTGCGTGACCGCTTTATTTGGGCGATGGTCATCATTGCCTTGTTTGTGAATTTGGGGTTGTTTGCGTTTTTGCTGTTGGTTGCGGGTCAATTGCCGCCGCTCGTGCCGCTCCATTTTGACGCGACGGGGCAGCCGGACCGCATCGAGGACAAGAGCGCGATTTTTTCGTTGCCGCAAATCGGGGTGATTATGATTGTGGTAAATTTTTTGTTCGGGAGTTTGATATACCGGCGCGAACCGTTGGCGGCGTATTTGCTCGGCGGGATGGCAATCGTCGCGCAGTTTTTGTTGTGGTACGCCGCGGTTTCGATTGTGCGCGCCGTGTTGGTCTAATTTCTTTTTCGGTCGTGTCTTGGAAGCAATGTCGCTCCCCGTTTCTATTCTGCTCGGTCTCGTCCTCAGCTTTGTCATCGGCTTGTTCGCTTATCAACGCGGTTCCCTGACGCGTGGCGGCGTTGTCGGCGCCATCCTCACCGGCACGGCGATAGTTGGCTTTGGCGGCTTTGTTCCGGGTTTCCTCCTCGTCGCGTTTTTCGTCTCCTCTTCACTGTTGTCAAAATATCAAGCTCGCGCAAAACAAAGCGTCAACGAAAAATTTCAAAAAGGTTCACGCCGCGATTTTGGACAGGCGATGGCGAATGGCGGATGGGCGGCTGTGCTTGCCATCGCGCTGGGACTCGCGCCGCTCATGGGCGGTGATGCGCGCACCCAACAACTTTTGTTTGCCGCGTTCGTCGGCGCCATCGCAACCGTGACAGCGGACACGTGGGCAACGGAAATTGGCGTGTTGAGCAGAACAATGCCGCGCATGATCACCACATGGCGTCTGGTACCGGTTGGAACATCGGGTGGAATTACGCTGCCGGGTACAATCACCGCGCTGATTGGTGCGATGTTCATCGGCGCGATGGTGAACACAGCAGACGTTTTCTGGTTTGTTATCACCGATTTTGCGCGCGCCGGTTCGGTAGGAGCGGACGTTTTTCTGACGCGGCTTGCCTCCGGCGTAGGAATTATTTTTGTCGCGAGCAGTAGTGGACTCGCCGGCGCGTTGTTTGATTCGCTGCTCGGCGCGACGGTGCAGGGCATTTATTTTTCCGAATACGATGAGTGGCAAACGGAAAAAGCATTCGACTCGCAAGGCAGTCCGACACGCTTGATACGCGGGGTGGGTTGGTTCGACAACGATTGGGTAAATTTTATCTCGTCGGTCTTTGGCAGTCTCGTCGCGGCAGGCATCAGTTTTTTGATTTTATGACGCAGTGCGTCATTTATGTTATAATGGTTCTGCCTGCCAGGCGGTAAGCACAATCCGGTTTTTTTATGGAGGGCAAAGATGTCCAAATTTTTGTTTCCATCAGACGAATGGGTGAAACAGCTTGAGAACGAACTCAACACGAGCGACGCGTATGCCGATGCGGCGAAAAATTGGGAAGGCGATTTTTATTTTGTCATTGACCCTGACAAAGAAAATCCCCAAAACTTGGAAACCAAATATCTGTACATGGACTTGTGGCACGGCAAATGCCGCGAGGCGCGCTCTGTGATAAACAAAGAGGAAAAGCATCCCGCGTTCATCATGTCCGGTACGTATTCAAAATGGAAACGCGTCGTCACCGCGCAATTGGACCCGATTCAGGGATTGATGACGGGACAGTTGAAACTCAAAGGCAATATGGTGATGGTGATGAAGAATGTCAAAGCCGCGCAAGAGATGGTGAAAGCGTGTACGCGCATTGACGCGGAATTTTTATCGTAAGGCCTCACCCCCTGGCCCCCTCTCCTGAAAAATTGCATTCGCGATTTTTCAGGAGAGGGGGAATTTTATTTTGGCGCGCTGCAAAGAGTTCGAGGGGAGGGGAATTTTATTTTGGCGCGCTGCGAAAAGTTGGAGGCGCGGTAGAGTTAAGATGCGTGCGCAATGTTTCGGGAGAGGGGGAATTTTATTTCCATGACACGCGGGTTACGTGGCAAGACAAGCGCAAAAACGGTTTATACGGCGCGTGCTTTGCGCCAAGCAATGACACCGGCAGAAAAAATTCTGTACGCCGCGCTTCGCGGGCGAAAATTAGCGGGCTTGAAATTTCGACGACAGCATCCATTCGGACAGTACATTCTTGATTTCTATTGCGTTGAAAAAAAGTTAGTTGTTGAAGCCGATGGAGGCGGACATCTTGAACCTGAGCAAATCGCCTGGGACGAGGCGCGCAGCGAATATCTTGCAGAACAGGGTATTCTCATTCTACGTTTTCCAAATCATCAGATTTTACATGAACTCGAAAATGTGTTGGACCAGATAGTCAAGATTGTATCCACTCGATAAACTCATCCCCTCTTCCAGTTCGTATCAAGACCGCCCGAGATTTCAATTGGGATGGAATGAATTGGGACACACTTTTTATCACCTACTCCCCCTCTCCTCAAAACGGCTTGAGAGCTCAATTGGAATGGTAGGAATTGAAACACATCTTTTTTTATCACCTACTCCCCCTCTCCTGAAAACGGATTGAGATTTCAATTGGGATGGAATGAATTTGGACACATTTTTTTATCACCTACTCCCCCTCTCCTGAAAATGCTTTTTGTTTTCAGGAGAGGGGGTAGGGGGGTGAGGCGTGAACGGCTACACAGGCAGACTTCTTGTCATCAATCTCACAACCGGCGACATTTCTACCCAAGAATTGAATCGCGGCTACGCCGCGCAGTATCTCGGCGGCAGTGGTCTTGCCGCGCGTTACCTTTACGACTGGATTGATGCAAAAACCGACCCGCTCGGTGCGGACAATCCGCTTGTGTTTATGAATGGTCCGCTCGACGGAACGGGCGCGCCATCGTCAGGACGTTTCGCTGTCTGCGCGCGCTCACCGCAAACCGGCTTGTGGGGCGAAGCGATTGCGGGCAATTTTTTCGGACCGGAATTGAAATTCGCGGGCTATGATGGAATTGTCATTCGCGGCAAAGCAAACTCGCTTTGTTACTTGCACATTACGCCAGACAGGGTTGACATTCACGACGCGAGTGATTTGCGCGGCAGGACGACGTACGAAACGGGCGACGCGATTCGCGCGGAATTGCAGGACGACGCGCTGGTCACCGCGTGCATCGGACCCGCCGGCGAAAATTTGGTGCGCTACGCGTTGATTCTCGCGTCCAGCAAACGACCGGGCGCGAAAAAAGGCATTGCGGGACGCTGCGGCATGGGCGCGGTGATGGGTTCAAAAAATTTGAAAGCGATTGCAGTGCGCGGCTCAAAGCATCATCGTACCCACAAACTGCAGCTGTATGACCCGGCGCGTTTTCGTCGAGCCATGTTGGCGGCGCAAAAATTTTTGAGCGACGACATGTCCACCGAGGTTTTTCGCGCGGTGGGCACGAGCGGCACAATGGACTATCTCGGCTTGCTTGGCGATGTGCCGGTAAGATACTGGACGCAAGGTTCTTTTGATTACGCAAAAATTTCGGGCAACGTTTTGGCGGAAACCATTTTGACGGGACGTTCCACCTGTCACGCGTGCATGGTGGCGTGCGGGCGCAAAGTGGAAAAAGCGGGCGAGTATGTGTTGCCGCACGCGGAAGGACCGGAATACGAAACCCTCGCCGCGTTCGGTTCGCTGATGCTGGTGGACGATTTGAATTTGCTGGCGTGGATTGGCGCGCAGTGCGACGCGTTGGGGCTGGATTCCATCAGCGCGGGTTCGACGATTGCGTTCACAATGTACTTGCGCGAGATGGGAATGATGCCGCGTGCTGCGTTGTATGGTATGGATTTGGCGTGGGGCGACGGGCAAGCCGCATTGAAAATGGTGGAACAAATCGCGCATCGCCGCGATGTTGGTGAGTTGCTCGCGCTCGGTTCGCGCGAACTCGGCGCGCGGTACGGCGTGGAAGGTATGGCAGTCCAAATTAACGGGATGGAAGTGGCGATGCACGACCCGCGCGCGGCAATGGGTATGGCAGTTTCGTACGCGACCTCGCCGATTGGTGCGAGTCACAATCACAGCGATTATTTTATGGTGGAAACGTCGGGGCGTCCGATTGATGAACTTGGCATCGAGACGATTGACCGTTTTGCCAGTTCGGGCAAGGCGGAATCGCTCGCGCGGCATCAAGATTGGCGCACCATCAACAACGCCCTCGTGCTGTGTTTTTTTCCAAATCCGCCCGCGCCGGAAATGTGCGAAATGCTCGCGGCGGCAACGGGGT
Organism: uncultured Chloroflexota bacterium; assembly: GCA_937870825.1. GTDB lineage: Bacteria > Chloroflexota > Anaerolineae > UBA4142 > SHND01 > SHND01. The sequence goes on from CALMZO010000059.1 coordinate 33,828, forward strand.
ATGATGTGACCACGAACAACATTTTGGAATGGGGCCAACGCATTTGGAATTTGAAACGCGCGCTGAATTTGAAATTGGGCTACAATGCACGCGGCGCGGAAATGCTTCCTGAACTGTTGTTTCGTCCCTTGAAAGATGGCGGCACGGAAGGACACGTCCCCGATTTTGAAAACATGCTGCGCGAGTATTACACGTATCGCGATTGGGATTGGGAAACGGGAAAGCCGTCGCGCGAAAAGCTGGAAACGTTGGGAATGGGAGAGATTGCCGATTCATTATGGAGCAAACATGATTAACGAACAACGTCTCGTACAAACTTTTCTTGATTTGGTACAAATTGATTCGCCGTCGGGGGACGAAAGCGCGATTGCAGAATTTGTTGCCGCGCGCTTGCGAAGGCTCGGCGCGGACGCGCATGTGGACTCGCTGTTCAATGTGACTGCAAAAATTCCCGGACGCGGTGTCGGCGAAAAAACGAAACCACTCTTTTTCAACGCGCACATGGACAATGTTGCGCCCGCGCGCGGCATCAAGCCGATTGTCGCGGGCGGACAAATTGCATCGGACGGCACAACCGTTTTGGGCGCGGATGATTTGGCGGGCGTCGCCGCCATTCTGGAAGGCGTGCAGTCGCTGGTCGAGGATGGCAAAAAACATTTGCCTCTCGAAATCGCGATTACGTCTCAAGAAGAACTGGGACTCGTCGGCGCGAAAGGTCTGGACTTGGCGTCGTTCCAAGCCAAAGAGGGTGTCGTGTTGGACGGCGGCGGACCTGTCGGTTCCATTACCCTCGCTGCGCCGACGCACAATCTGTTGGAAGTGACCATTACGGGCAAAGCCGCGCATTCCGCGATGCCGGAGGGGGGGGTGAACGCGTTGACGTTGGCGGCGCACGCGCTCACGCAGGCAAAAGTTGGAAAACTCGACAAGGACACGACGGCGAATTTTGGAATCGTTCGCGGGGGGAATGCGCGCAACATTGTCCCCGAAAAAATTGAACTGGTGGGTGAGGTACGCAGCCGCAACGTGAACAAATTAGAGCGGGCGACGCGACAAATCAAAACCGCGTTTGAAAAGGCATTAAAAGGCAGCGGCGCGCAGCTCGATTTTCGTGTGGCGCGCGCGTACAACCAGTACGAATTTGGCAAAAATGACAAGCTCGTCCAGCGTGTCGCAACAGCCCTGAAAAAAATCGGTCGGACGCCGCAGTATCGAGCGACGATGGGCGGGAGTGATGCCAACATCTGGAATGCCAAAGGCATCAAATGCGTCGTCACCAGCGTCGGATATGAGCAAATTCACACCACAAGCGAATACATTCCCATCGCGGAGTTGGTGAAAACGGCAGAATTGGTGGAAACCCTCGCGGGAATTTGAAAAGGTCAATTTGAAATTGCGAATTGCAGCCCTCAAATTCGCAATTGCCAGTTCGCAATTTCAAATTTCTCGTTTCCCCTTGTTCCGTGTAAAATGTTGCAACTTTGAAATCTGCTGCAGCGTGTTTTCTATTCTTTTTTGGCGACGGGGCTGTGAACTTTAACAGAGGCATGGCGCTATGCGCTTGACGTTTTGGGGCGCGGCGCGTGAAGTCACTGGTTCGATGCACTTGGTCGAATCGAATGCGACGCGTTTGCTGCTCGATTGCGGCAGCAAACAGGGACACCGCGCCGAAGCGAATGCGCGTAATGCCAATTTGCCGTTCGACGCGTCGGATATTGATGCAGTGCTGCTTTCACACGCGCACATTGACCATTGCGGCAACTTGCCCACCTTGACCAAAAACGGTTTTACGCGCGACATCATCGGCACGCACGCGACAAATGATTTGGCGCGCATCATGCTTTTGGATTCCGCGAAAATTCAAGAACAGGACGCGGCGTACTTGAACAAAAAACGCGCGCTGCGCGGCGAAGAGCCGATTCAGCCGCTTTACACACGCGCCGATGCCGAAGCCGCAATTCGCGCGCTGACGGGACGTTCGTACAATTTTTGGTTTGAACTGCCGCGCGCGAGTATGCGCGTCCAATTTCTGGACGCGGGTCATATTCTCGGTTCCGCGATTACCATTCTGCATATTCACGAAGGCGAACGCACGATTCGTTTGGGTTATACCGGCGATTTGGGGGTCAAGGACAAATTGATTTTGCGCGACCCGCAGCCCGCGCCGCCGCTCGATTATTTAATCATTGAAGGCACGTACGGCAATCGCCTGCACGAGTCGCGGGTGGATTCCGAAGCAGAACTCGCGCGCATCATTGGCGAGACCGCGCGCCGCGGCGGCAAGACGATTATTCCTGCGTTCGCGTTAGACCGCACGCAAGAAATTGTCTATTCGATTCATCGTTCTATTTTGAACGGCGCACTCTCTCCGCTTCCCGTTTTCGTAGATTCTCCCCTCGCGATGGATGCCACCGAAATTTATCGTATGCACCCCGAAGTGTTTGACCAAGAGACCGACGCGTTTATGGAAAAACAGGAAGACCCTTTTGGCTTTCGTCAATTGACCTACACGCGCGATGTCGAAGCGTCCAAGGCGATTAACACGCTGCACGGTCCGGCGGTGATTATCGCGTCGAACGGCATGGTCGAAGCGGGACGTATTTTGCATCACGTCAAAAACAATATCGGCGAACCCAACAACACGATTTTGTTTGTCGGCTATCAAGCGGAAAACACATTGGGGCGACGGATTTTGGATGGAGCGAAACGCATTCGTATTTTTGGCGATGAATATCCGGTGCGCGCCCGGGTTGAACGCGTGGAAGGATTCAGCGGACATGCCGACCGCAATGGATTATTAGATTGGGCGAGACCGATTGCGCGGGAATTAAAGGGCGCATTCGTCGTTCACGCCGAAAACGACGCGGCGGATTCGTTGGTGGACGGATTGCGCGCATTGGGCATTCCAGACGCAATCGCACCCACCTACGGACAACAAATGCATTTGCAATGACGAGCCGGCGCTATACCACTCACCACCCGGCACTTTTTATCAGGAGTACCACATGGATTTTGTAACTGCCGAAGAAAAATTTAACGAACTGCAGGCGCGCATTCGGCGCGGCGAACCCATGAGCGAAGACCAGTATCAAGAGGAACTCGCGAAATTAATGGTGCAAGACGATTCGGGCGTGTTTTGGTCGCTCGAACCCGGAACGGGTCGCTGGCTCTTTTTCAACGGTACGGAATGGGTACCGGGAATGCCGCCGAAACAAGCGCCAGCTCCGGCGATGCCGCCGGTCGCAGAGACGCCCTCCTATCAGCCCCCTTCTTACGAAGCGCCCGGGTATCAAGCGCCGCAATCATTTGAATCCACACCCGAAGCGGCACAACCTCCCGAACCATCAAGTTATTACGTGCCAAGCGATGTAACGCGACCGATAGAATATTCCGGCACGTACACGGGCGCGTCGTCGTTTTCCACTGAAGAGCCCGCGGGTTCGTCGTACGTCCCACTGCCCGGTTCTCAACCCGCGATGGAAACCGATTCGATGCCAACGTATGTGCGCGTACCGGAGCCGGAAACCATGAATGTTGGCACCGGTGGCATTCCCCCGCGTCCCGTGCGCGAAGCCTCACCCCTCGCCGTACCCGGCGGCGAACGCGCGTGGCTCCCCTTCGCATTCGGCGCACTGGTCCTCCTCTTGTGTGCCGTCGTACTTTTCTTTGGCGTCCAAGGTTTCCCGCCGTTCAGCGGGCGCGCGGCGAATCAACAACCGACCGACGAGCCGGCTCCAGAAGTGACCGATGTCCTCCCCACGAAAACGGTTGAATTGGAACCCACCGCCGAACCGCAACCGACGGTAGAACCGACAGCGGCACCGCAGCCCACACCCGAACCGCAACCGGTGACTGCCGTAGCCACCGACACTTTGAATATCCGTCAAGGACCTGCGCGCACAACGCCATCACTCGGCAAATTGCAGCCGAATCAAACCGTCACAGTGATTGGGCGGAATGGCGACGCGACATGGCTTCAAATTGAGATTCCCGCGAACATTGGCAGTGGGGCAGGTTGGGTCAGCGCGGAATTTGTCACAACCAACGGCGACGTGAATTCGGTGCCGGTGACAAGCGGCGACAGCGGCAGCAATTCGCCTTCCCCGACCGAAACTCCTACAGGATAAATTAAACGACAATGAACAATGGACCATCGTCAAGCACTTGTGTCCATTGTTCATTTGTCACTGTTCATTCATGGATTGCATTCTTCATCCGCAAGATTGTCTTGAAACACTCGGGCCCACCGTCGCAATGTTGGCGGTATGGGCGATTGTGTTTGCCGAATCCGGTCTCTTTTTCGGATTCTTTTTGCCCGGCGATAGTTTGCTGTTGACCGTGGGGCTTCTCGCCTTCAATGGCTTTTTCAATATCTGGGTTCTCGTCCCCGGCATCGTCATCGCGGCGATTCTTGGCGACAATGTCGGCTACTGGTTCGGGCAAAAAGTTGGTCCGCCAATTTTTTCGCGTCCCGAATCGCGGTTCTTTAAACCACAAAACCTCGCCAAGGCAAAAGAGTATTACGACAGGTACGGACCCATCACGATTGTGCTCGCGCGTTTCTTGCCGTTCGTTCGTACGTTTGTCCCCATCGTCGCGGGCGCAGTGCAAATGAACTATCGCACGTTTTTCTTTTACAATGTTGTGGGGGGTCTCTTGTGGGGCGCGGGCGTCACACTCGCAGGATATTTTCTCGCCTCGATTATTCCGCCCGATGTGTTGGAACGCTACTTTATCGTCATCGTTCTCCTCGCGTTTTTTATTCCCGGCATTCCAACCGTGCTGCACGTTTGGAACGACAACAAAGCAGCCATTCTCGCTCGCTTGCGCGGACAACAAAAAGCATCGTAAAAAAATGGCGGACGAAATTTCGTCCGCCATTTTTTGCAAATCGAACCGCGAAAAATAATGTTGTCGGCACTGTTTCCCCTCACCGCGCGCCCAACCGAATCCAATCATCTCGAACTCGGCGGCTGTGATGTTGTCGCACTCGCCGAAAAATTTGGCACGCCGCTGTACATTTTTGATGAGGCGACGATTCGCGCACAAGCAGCACGCGCACTCAACGCGTTTCGTTCGCGGTGGAATGATGTTGTCGTTCTCTACGCGACGAAAGCATATTTCGCGCCGTTCCTCGCGCGGCTCTATCACGAACTCGGCGTCGGTCTCGATGTGACGAGCGAAGCCGAAATCGTCATCGCCAAACACGCGGGTTTCGATTCTGAAAAAATTTACGTACACGGCAACAACAAAACACCCGAAGAAATCCGCGCCGCGCTCCATTCAAACATCCGCCACTTTGTCGTTGATAACTTGGATGAAATCTCCAATCTTTCGGAATTGGCATCCGTCGTTCGTCGTCCGTCGCCCGTCGTTCACTGCCTCATTCGTCTCTCTCCCAACATTGACGCGCACACGCATCGCTACATGACTACCGGCGTCGCCGATTCTAAATTTGGTCTCGGCATTTCCGACGGCATGGCAGAACGCGCCGCGCGCGAAATTTCGCAGCACAAGAATTTACAACTCGTCGGCTTGCATTTCCACATCGGCTCGCAAGTGTTTGATACCGACGCGTTGCGCGAGGCATTGCACGCGGTGTTGGATGTCGCGGCGGACTGGAAAGCAAAATTCAATTTTGAATTGAGCGAATTGAATATTGGCGGCGGGTGGGGCGTCGCGTACAATGAAATGCACTCCACGCTGGAGATGGACGCGTTCGCGGAAAATACGACGCGCGCGTTGCGCGAAGGATTGCGCGCGCGCGACTTGAATGAACATCTCAAATTGATTGTCGAACCGGGGCGCGGCTTGATTGCGCGCGCCGGTGTGGCAATGTATCGCGTCGGTTCCGTCAAAGAAATTCCCGATGTGCGTACCTACATCGCGATTGACGGCGGCATGGGCGACAACGTGCGCCCCGCATTGTATGGCGCACAGTATGCCGCGTTTTTAGTAAATCGAATAAACGAAAACGCAACGCGCGAATACGCGATTGCAGGACGCTATTGTGAACAAGGCGATGTGTTGCTCGAACGCGCGCACCTGCCCGAAACGCGCGTCGGCGATTTGCTCGCCATTCCCGTGGCGGGCGCGTATCAATTGCCGATGGCGTCCAATTACAATCTCATTCCGCGCCCCGCCGTCGTTCTCGTAAATGACGGCAACGCGCGTCTCGTTCGCCGCCGCGAGACGATTCAAGATATGTTGGCGTGTGATGTGTGAAATTGGTTCGCAACAGAACCTTGTTCCGTTGCGAACCACGTCCGCGATTTCTTCCGCTTCATTCGGTTTGCAACGTGAATAAAACATTTCCCCTTTTTGTTTGCCTGCTGCTTGTTCTCGCCGCGTGCGAAGCAGACCCAACGCCCGTGCCAAGTACGCCGTCTGTCCTTTCGACGACGTTTCCACCAACAGTTCAAACGCCTTCGGTACAACCAACAGCCTCGCAAAACAGTACGCCCGCGCCATCCGCGCCATCGAACGTTTCGAAATCGCCGACAATCCCGCGCGCACCCTCCGGCTCCATCACCCTCGCGGGATATGGCGCGCCCTCGCGTGAAATCACAACCCTGCCCGAATTTGTGTCGCGCGCGCTGTACGATTCGCTCTTGCGCGTCAACCCCCAGACCGGTGACCTGACGCCGGGACTGGCAGAACGTTGGCTCATTTCCGAAGACGCGAAAACATTCGTCTTTATGCTGCGCGACGATGTAGTGTGGCATGACGGCGCACCGTTCACCGCAGACGACGTAGTCTTTACGCTTCGAGCCTTTTCGAGTCCCGACATTCGCACGAATCCTGCCGCCGATTTCGGACCGATTGCAAAAATCAACGCGACAGATTCGCGTACCGTGAGCATCACTTTTGAGGAGGCGTACTGCGCCGCGCTCACGTACATTGGCGCGATTCCGATTTTGCCCGCGCATCGGTTGCAAGAGAAATCGTTGACGAATGTGGCGAATCAAGATTTCATCGGCACAGGTCCGCTGGTTTTGAAAAGTTGGAATGACAATGCAATTTCATTCACGCGCAATGAAAGGTATTGGAAGGGTGCGCCGCAGATTTTGGATTGGACGTATCGTTGGTACGAAAATGAAAATGCTGCGCGTGCGGCGCACCTGCGCGGTCAAGCCGACCTGGTCGTTACGCGCCAACGCGCGGCAAATTCAAATGCAAAACGCGCGTTGAATCAATTTTTCGCGCTCGCGCTCAATGTCAAACGCGCGCCGTTCGACGATGTGCGTGTGCGTCAAGCCATCGAATTGGGAATTGACCGCGCAGCCGTCGTCCCCGAAGAATTTCGCGGCGATGCGACACTATTGCAAACGAGTCTGCTGCCCAACTTTTGGGCGAATACACAAAATGCAACACAACCTGCATTCAACCCACAACGCGCGCGCGAACTGTTGACGAGCACGGGATGGCGCGATACGGACGGTGATGGCATTGTCGAAAAAGACCGGAAATCGTTTCAAGTCACGCTCTGGGCGCGCGCGGATGAAAACCGTTCGGAAGTGACTGCACAAATTTTGCGCGCGCAGTTGCAGCAAATTGGCGTACGCGCCGTTCTAAAATTGACCGACCGCATTTTGTTTTTGACGCGCGTCTTTTTGGAAGAGTACGACCTCGCGCTCGCACAGTTCAACATTCCGCTCGACCCCGACCAGCACTATTTTTGGGCGTCCACCGAAGACGAGCCGGGCTTTGGGCTGAATGTAACGGGCTATCGCAACACGCGTGTGGATGAGGCATTGGACGCGGGCAATCGCGTCGCGCGTTGTGAACCCACGGCGCGCAAAAATGCGTACGCGCCCGTGTTTCAAAACATCGCGCAGGATGTGCCGATGGTGTTTTTGTTCGCGCCGCCGGAATATCTTGCGGCGAACGCGAACGTGCGCGGCCTCGCGCCGAGTTCGTTTGCGGGAAATTTTTGGAATCTGGAGGCATGGGAGAAGGCGCCGTGACGAATTTTCGATTGCACGACAATGGTACTTTCGATGTCTTGGACGCGCGGCGTGTCGTGTTTGCACGCGCATATGCGCGACTCGTGTATCGCAATGCGCGCGGCGAATTGCAAACGCTTCGCACAACGCAGCAGGCGACGGATGCAAGTCTGTACGGCTCGGATGAACGCGTCAAAATCGAATTGCGTTTCGTCAATGACACCCTTTGTCTTGACTGCCAAAATTCGGGTGACGCGCCGATTTTTCTTGACGCATTTGAGGTGTTGGTGTGCAATGTCGCAGACGGCGGTGTGAACAGGTTTCCGCGCGCGGCAGAGATGGCATATTTTCATCACGGCTGGCAGTCCTGGTCCAAAACAGAAATTCGCGCAATGACCGTGCCCGAAATTTCGTACAACGGCGATGATTTTTTTGAAAAGCATTTGCCCTATGGCGCGGCGCCAAACGACGAACGCACCGGCAACGCGTTCATGCTGATTGCAAAAAACGGGGACGAGGACGCGACACTGCTCGGTTTTGAAACGGGCGCGAAACAGTTTTCGCAAATTCGGCTGCGCGTAGAAAACCAAAAAATCGCGAATGTGCGCGCGGTTGCCTACGCGGACGGCGCGCAACTCGATGCGGGCGCGGTGTTTGAATCGGAAACATTAATGATTCGCTTTGGCAACGCGGGGGAATTGTATGACGCGTACGCCCGGCGCGTTGCCAAGAATATGGGAGGACGCGGCGCCCGCAACACCATGCAGGGCTGGTGTTCGTGGTACTACTTTTTTAATGAAATCACTGCCAATGATATTCGCGCCAATGTGCAGGCGATAGTCGAAAAACAATTGCCGCTCGATTGGATTTTGGTAGACGACGGGTACGAGACGGCGATTGGCGATTGGACGAGCGTGGACGCCGAAAAATTTCCCGACGGCATGAAAGCGATGGCGGATGAAATTCACGCGGTGGGAAAACGCGCGGGCATTTGGCTCGCGCCGTTCGGCGCGCGGCACGATTCGCACCTCGCGCGGGAGCATCCTGAATTTTTACTGCGCGATGAAAACGGAACGCCCGTACGCGCATGGAATCATTGGGGACAGGATGTGTATGCGCTGGATTTGACGCGCACGGATGTGGGCGAGTGGCTGCGTGAACTGTTTCGCACTGTTTGTTTTGCATGGGGCTATGACGCGGTGAAATTGGATTTTCTGTTCGCGGGCGCGCTGGCGGGCAAACCTTTTGATTCGCATGTGACACGCGCGCAAGCATATCGTCGCGGCTTGGAAATCATTGCCGAAACGCTCGGCGAAGAAAAAATTATTTTGGCGTGCGGCGCACCGCAACTCGCGTCAGTGGGTCTCGTTGATACGATGCGCGTGAGTCAAGATGTGAATATCCTATGGGCGCCGCTGGACCCCGCAAACGGCGGCGCGGTCTCTACGCAACACGCGATTCAAAATACGTTACTGCGCGCGCCGTTCAATCAAGAATGGTGGCTGAACGACCCCGATTGTGTGATGGTGAGAAAACGCGGCGATGCGAATGCAATGACGCGTCACGAAACGCGTTCGCTTGCGAGCATCGCGGCGTTGACCGCCTCGATTCTGTTGGACAGCGACCATTTGGCAAACGTTCCCGCGTCGCACCTGCAAGATTTACGGCGTATCTTGCCCGCGCAGGAACGCACCGCGCGCGTGCGAACATGGTTTTCACACGACGGCACGCAGCCGTCACAATTGGAGATGAAACTCGATAACGGCGAACGCATTTATGCGGCAATCAATTGGAGCACGCGCACGCGCGAAACAAGTGTCGCGTTGCCGCCGGGCGAAACTTTTCGCGTCTATGATTTTTGGAGCAAAAAGGATTTGGGAATCAAACGCGGGCGTGTGAAAATTTTGAAACACGCGCCGCACCAGACGATTGTGCTGCGATGTGTTCCGCTGTCTTTCAAACTGCGCCCAAATTTGCAGCACATTGCATCCGCGTAAATCACAATCGCGTCGCTTTTGCGATGCGCAGCATCTCACGAATGCGGTCATAGTCCGCATCACGGATGTTCGCAACGCGCGCGATTCTTGCGCGTGCGAGGATTTCGGCTCCGTCAACCTTTTTGTGCATGGTCACGAGTGCGTGTTGAATGTACAGACGAATTCCCTCCGAGACATGCCCGCCGATTACAAACGGAGGCATCGGGCCGGGTCCAATCGTTTCAATCACACGCAGACGCGATACCGGTGACGGCTCGTTCGCAGACATCATTTCCAAAACCGTCCTGTCAATCGCCGCCGCGTCAACGTCTCCGCACAGAATCAATTCGACAGAATATTGATGCGCGCCCGATTCCACAACGCGCCTAAAAAAATTCCCATTCAAATTTCGCGTCGCGAGAAAATATCGAACGACGTGAAAACCCGAATGGGAATTTTTTTCGTTGTACGCCCAGCGCGCGCCGCGCAAATTCGCAAACGTTTTGTATTGCGCATCCGCGCGTACGACGACAATGGAAAAATAGACAGGGCGATTTTCGTAGCGCGGATGCGCCATCACCGGCGCGGCGAGTATTTTTAGCGGTACGCCGCGCGCGATTTTGTTCACGTACGGCGCGCCGCATATCCACCCCATGTCAATTTCGCTCGCGTCGAGTGTGGCATTGCGTTCGTCCCATGTTCCCGTGGTAACGACTTGTGTCGTGATTCCATTCCGGGCAAGATATTCTGCTACATCGTGAATCAAGAAATCGTGAATGGATGCTTGCGAATTGGTCAGGGTCAACATGCGCGAAAATCAGCGCCGTTAATCTTGGTTCAACGCCTTCAGCGCGAGGCGCACGCTGTCTTTGGCAGACACACGGCGGCGCACGTCAATCAGTTTGCCTTGTTCGTCAATGACAAAGTGACTGCGAATGAGACCGATGTACGTTCTGCCGTAATTATTTTTTTCGCCCCACGCGCCGTACAGTTCTGCCACCTTGTGGTCGGGGTCCGCGAGCAGCGGGAAATTCAAATCGTATTTCTTTTTGAATTTCACATGCGATTCCACACTGTCGGGACTCACACCCAACACCACCGCGTCCGCGCCTTGCATTGCGGCAAAGTTGTCGCGAAAGTCGCACGCCTGCTTCGTGCAGCCCGGCGTGTCGTCTTCGGGATAAAAATAGAGCACAACTTTTTTCCCTTTGAACTGCGAGAGTTTTACGGTTTCGCCGCTGTCGCTTTGCAATTTGAAATCCGGCGCGCTGTCGCCAATTTCCAATGCCATGCTCTTGCTCCTGAGTCGGATTTGAGCATACATTATATCCGCAATCAAAAATTATCCGCGCGCGGTGACGGGCGCAGACACGCGCTTGCGTGCGCGAACAAATTGATACGCGTATCTCAAAATGAGATACGACACAAACCCGAGGGGTCCCAACATGAACGTAAAAAACAAAACGGGCGCCATGAGCCACGCGCTAAAATGTTGCGCGCGGCTTTCGAGATATGCCCAACGTCCCGTGAACAAATCGAACGTTAGAAAATGCGCCCACGCAATCAACGCGGCTCTGGGTGTTGCGAGCAGTTGCGCGATGCCGTCCAGTGTTGGATTGAGCAGCGAACTCGTGAGCGAAATCATTTCCGGCAGCACGAGCGCGACGTACAACAACGCGGTTGGCAGCACAATTAACGGCGAACCGATGAGGCGTTTGGTGACAGACCAATGCGGGAGCAGAATCATCAGCGCCCAAAACGGCATAACGACGAGATTGCTCATGGCGAAAAGTGTTTCGAGGGACATGTTAAAGCGTCACCCGTGAAGGACACGCACGGCGCGAATAAAAATCATTTTCTGTTCGTCAAGTGGGTGTCATTCGCGGATTTTTATGAAAAGGGATTGGGTTTGAACACCATCAAGAGAATGATGGCAAGAACAATGACGACGAGCGCGATGCCGACGATTGTGCCGCGTTGCTCCAATGCTTTGTATTCGGCGGAATTCACGCCATGCGTTTCCAGCGTGTTGATTTGATTTCTTAAGGTTGGGGTGTACAGAAAAAATCCGACAAGGAACGTGATGAACCACAACACCAACGCGGCGGCAATCCAGAATGTTGTGAGCGGAATGTTGGTGGTGAACACCATTGCCAATCCCGTGAGCAGGAGCGCGACGTACGCGGGATTGGCGAAATAGTCGTCGAGAAACTTGATGCCGCGCAGCGTGAATGCCAAGTGTTCGGGTTTGCGCGCGACGCGTTGCAACCAAATCGCATACGAGAGATTGAAACCGACGGCGACAATCGCGAGCAGAATATGAAGATATTTCAAAATGTTATACAGAGGCATGTTGATTTCCGTTGTATGGCAAATTTTCAGATTGTCCGCGCGGCGAGCGAGACGCGTGCCCGAGGATCACCGCGTTGTATCCTACAAACGCTGCCACGATAATTCCAAGTGTCAACAGGGTCGCCATACTCGGCGCGGTAACGGGTTCGACGCGCAATGCCTGCCATGTTACCAATGCTACGATGCCGAGATATGCAAGGAATGCGCCGAGTACCATCAAGAGACGGTGCGTTTCGCTCAAGCGATTGTTAGTTCGCCTCGCGAACATCAAGAGTCCGAATCCAAACAGTGCCAACGCTTGAGGTCCGTGAATGCCGATGAAATGCGCGACGCGCAAATCCCCATACATGGTACTCCATCCTACGAGGGGCAGACCTGCGCCCCCGTCCGGCGCGCCAACCGTGTGCGCGCCAACCATCGCGGGCGCGATGCCTTGTTCCATTTGCGCGAGTTGGTCCGGCTGCGGACCCGTCATCATAAAACCCAATCCGAAACCGACGAGCATAATCAACATGCCGAGCTTCATGCTCCACGCCATTGTGCGGTCGGTCAATGGCGAACGCAAGAATAACACAAAGCCGATGATGCTGACGAGATAAAAAATCGTGATGGATATTGCCATCGCGGACCACAACGCGCTGTCGAACGGCGTCGAAACGTTAAAGTGCATCGGCACGCCGCGCGCGCCTTGCAGCGCAATCATCACCATTTCCGCGAAGAGAACAATCGCGCTCGCGGTCAGCACAAAACTTTTCAAGCGCGGCCGAAGCGTGATGTAACTAAACATCCACAACATGGTCGCGGAATAAAGCAAAAGCGAAATCGCGAATTTCACATCTTTTACCCACGTCGAAACGCCCAGCACCTGGCGCGAGTCCAACAGCATCCCCGCGATGCCGATGCCGAGAAATATAAAATTCGAGAAAAAGAACAACGTCATGGCTTTGTTTGTGCGCCAGAACAATTTCAACGCGTCTTGGGTGATTGTCTGCATTTCAAATCCTCCGAACTGAGATGCTGTCAATCTACACCCTGACGCAACGTCAGAGTCAAGGGGCGGAAACAAAAAACCCGAAAATCAAACGACTTTCGGGTTTTTCTCGGTGCTAAGGGGTGTCAAGCGGAGTGACAGGCAACTGAAGCTCCAGCGTGATATCACACAAGTCGTCTCCGGGTGCCTGATTCTCGCGCCAGCCATGATGAAATTCGCGGTACGCGCCCGCCGATTGCAGACCATTCATCCCCACCCACGCATACAACGCCACAATCGCGTCGGGGATGCGCCAAAGTTCGCCGTGATGGATGACACTCGCCACCGACGCGGCGGCGGCGAGTTCGCGCACTGTGACCTTCCCAATGCCGTTCGGAAAATTTTTTAGAACGCTCGGCTCGACGGCGGTGGCGACTTCCATGTCAATGTTTTCTTCGTGGTACTCGCGGCGATGATACAGAAAAATTTCGGGCTCGAGAGGTTTGATATTTTGTTCGCCAAGCGCGCTGTACAAATTGTTTAATGTTGGATGACGTACCGTAGCCATGTCTTGAACATGCGGCACGAGCAAGCGCAGCGATGCAATCGTGAACGCGCTTGCTTCTCTGAGCGTCACTTCATATTTTGGCGGCGCGTCTTCATTTTCGATTTGACGCAAACGCGCTTCGACGCGCATCATTCGCATTTTCGTTTCGGCGAGCTCACGTTCGAGTTCGGCTTGCTTTTGACTCAACATCCCGCGCATTTGCTTCGCAGGTAAATCATGTTTCAACAGATGCGCGATTTGTTCGAGCGAGAGTCCCAAATCCTTGAGCGCGAGGATGCGATTGAGGCGCGGCAATTGGTCGAGCGTGTAATAGCGATAGCCCGTCCATTTGTCCGTCTCGGCGGGCTTGATGAGCTCGAGTTCATCGTACAACCGTAAGGTTCGTACGGACACTTGCCCGAGTTGTGAAAAATCACCAATCTTGAAACGTGCGGGGATCATACTACACCTATGGGCAAAGCATTTTCAGACGCGTTTGTATGCCGGGTCGCATCCGCCAATGAAAATGCTTCGTCCCGATCACAATCATCACCGATAAAAATCAATCCACTCGATAGAAAATTCGCGTGCGTTGCCTTTGAGAAAGGCGCGCGGTAATTCTACTTGAAAGTATCCGTCTTGCAATGGAATGGTCTTGTTTTGCGCGATGATTTCTGTGGGCATCCAAAATTCGCTGGTCGGGGTCAATTCGATTTCGGCTGCCGCGCCGTTCACGCGCGCCCTTTGGGTAACGGCGTTGTCACCATGCGCTGAAACGGAAACTTGGATTTCATTTTCCCCGAACCCAAGTTTGAGAGATTCCAAACCTTTCAAATGCAGCCAAAGGATTATTTTTTTCGGAGTGTTTGGCGCGGCAAGCACAATATTGGCACTGCCAATTCCCTTTTCACTCTGAACATCAAAAAAAGTTACGCCATCCTGAATCCTGTATGTAATCGGCAACTCATTCTCCGCCTCTGAGATATGATACAGCGGCTGAAATTTTCCCATTGCGTTGTACTCTGCGCGCTGTTGGCGTATGGAATCAATCGTCATCTCGAGTTGCGAAAACAACAGTTCAATTTCTTTTGGGTTTTCAAGATTTCCAATACGTTGTCCTGACGACCTGCCCGCCCTGTCCAACACGATGCCCGGAGTCCGCGTCACCGATGCCTCAGGATATTGCTGTTCCATGCGCGCAATATCATGCGGCGTCCCTGTCAAGTACTGATACACGAGAATGTACAAGTTTTTGGGGTTGACATTCGGGTTCTCGTTTTCGTTCAGGAGAGTTGGTGTGTTGAGCGCGCGTGCGAGGTCGTCAAAATTCGCGCCGACACTTATGACAACAACGCCTCTGTCAAATTGCGCGCGCAGCCACTGGCGGTCAGCGTCACTCGCCGCATGAATTTGCTGAAGGTCCATCACAATCGCCTCAGGCGGCGCGGCGATTGCCATCGCGCGCAGTTGATTCCAAGTTGTGACATGGGTCCATCCTTGCGCGGACGTATTGATGGCATTCAAACGTCCGTGCACAGTGCCAAGCGGCGCCAGAAAGTAAATCACACGCGGCGCATTGAAATCTATCAGGGTCTTGGGCAGAGGTGATTGGGGCGGAGGTTGCCCACAGGCGGCGAGAGCAAGCCCAAACGAAAAACACAGCAAAATCAGATATTTCATCGAAATTTCAACGCATACCGAAATTCGCGCCAGTATGGTTCTTGCTCCGCGAATGCAAACAACGGCAATTCCCGCAGCGAACGCGCGGAATCATTCGTCGAAAGGAATTCGGACAGCGGCGGCATCCATTCAATCAACTTTTCGCGGTGCGCGGGTTCGGTGCTCATCCACGAAACATCGGGCAGCGGAAAATCAAAACACTCGCGCACGGTGAATAATTTTTTCACCGCGCATGAGGTGAAGTTGCCTTTGTTGCTCGTCCAACGAATGGTTTTCGCGTGCGCGACGATTTGCGTCAACTTTATCAGTGGCATCACATCTTCGCGCAAATAACTCAACACGGCGTCGTACTCGCCTTTTGCCCAAAGTTCGGGCGCGAGTTTGCCGCTCATTTCGTACAAACGCGAACCGTCGTTCAGCACAACGTCTTGTTTTTTGCCCGCGATGCCCGCGCCCTTGAGCGCTTTTTGCAAACTCAAAAAGTAACCGCGCTGAAAGGTCACAATCAACATCAAGTCTACATGTGCGAGTGCCAGTTCCGCGCACTCGCGCGCCATGCCCGATTCGTCGGCAAGAACCGCGAAATCGAACGCCGTGCCGTTCCACGTGACGAGTGTGTAGCCATCGTTCGTCACGCGCTGCAATTCACGTACGAGTTCACAACACGCGTCGCGCGACAAACTGGGCGCGGCGTGAAAAAATGTCGGCTCGTCCTTGTCGCTATAGCCGAGCGCGGCGCATGTAATTCCCAACGGCGCGGAAGATTTCCAATTTCCCCCGTCGGGAAAACTTTTCGCGATTTCCAAATCGAACGCGGCGATTTTCATTGATGTTGGGGCGACGGTTTGTCCTCGCCCAATTCGGGCAACCACAAGGGATTGCCCCTACGATTTCTGCATCCACTCTATCGCTTTGTGTGCGAGACGGTCTAACGCTTTCACGCTCATCGCAAGATGTTCTTCTTTGGTGTCTTCGAGTTTAGTGTGCGAAAGACCGCGCAGCGATTGCACAAAAAGCATCACCGTTGGGACGCCCGCGCGCGCGACTTCGGCGGCATCGTGCAACGGACCGCTCGGCAAACGATGTCCCGTGCCTGTCGCTTCGCGAATCGCTTCGTCGGTGAGCGCGCGCAGTTCTTCATTAAACAGAATCGGCTCGATTTGCCAGATGCGCGTCCAAGCAACGGAAACATTTTCTTCTTGCGCGAATTTTTCGCTCGCGACTTTTGCTTCTCGCAACATCGTCGCCAACTTGTCCGCGTCGAGGTGACGCTGGTCGAGCAAACAATCGCATGTTTCGACAACAGATGTGACGATGCCGGGTTTTGTCTCGACGCGTCCCATCGTGCAAACGCCGCCGTTGCGTTTTGCGATTTCGCGGATTTCGAGTTCCAGTTTCGCGCACGCGGCGAGCGCGTCGCGGCGCATGTGCATCGGCGTTGAACCCGCGTGTGCGGCTTGTCCGACGAAACGAATCGAATGCCGTTCGACGCCGTACGTTCCCAAGACAGTGCCCATCGCCAAGCCCAGGCTTTCGAGAACAGGACCTTGTTCGATGTGCAGTTCGAGGTACGCTTTCGCATTCTGCAATTGTTTTTTCGCGTCGAGCGCGCGGTCAATGTTGATGCCGACGCGTTCGAGCGCGTCTTGCAGACGAATGCCGTCTTTGTCCTTCAAGTTTCGCAACTCGTCAGGGTTCATGTGCTGCGACGCGGACGACGAACCGAACAGCGAACGCCCAAACCGCGCGCCTTCTTCATCCGCCCAATCCACCAGGCGAATCGTGACGGGCGGGGTGCCTTGCGACGCGATGTGACGCAGAACTTCTACCCCCGCAAGCAAATTCAAACAGCCGTCGAGCCAGCCGCCGTTCGGCACGGAATCAATGTGTCCGCCAATCAGCAGCGCGTCGTCCGATTCGCCGACGAGCGTTGCCCATTGATTGCCCGCTTCGTCCACCTCGACTTCGATGGGCAAGTCCGCGAGTTTGTCGCGCATGAATTTGCGCGCGGTAATCCATGTGTCGGTGAACGCGACGCGCTGCGCGCCATTTTCATCGCCCGTGAGCGCGCGCAATTCTTTCAAGTCGTTGATGGTGCGTTGGGGGTCGAGCCCGGTTGAATCGTATGACATCTTGATTCTCCTGTAGGACAAATTTGTAATTTGTCCATATGGCACGACAAATTACAAATTTGTCGTACGTCTCCACTCACTTTTCAAAATCCCATAGTACACCAAGTCTTCCGGGTCCGTCCAGCGTACAAAATGTTGGCGCAGTGTGCCTTCGTACTTCATGCCGATTTTTTGCATGACGCGTCCCGATGCAGGATTGCGCGGAAAGTGTGAGGCATAGACGCGATTGAGATTCAATTGCTCGAACGCAAATTGCAAAATCGCGCGCGCGGCTTCGCTCGCATAGCCGTGATTCCAGTACGGCACGCCAAGCCAGTATCCCATTTCCGCGCGTTTGTTGTGCGATTGAATCGTGAGACCAATTGCGCCGATAAGTTCGCCCGTTGCGCGCAAGGTAATCGCAAACGTCGCGCCCTCGCCGTGTTCAAATTCCGAATCGAGTCCGCCAAGCCATTCTTCCGCCATGCCGTCTTTGTACGGATGCGGCATGTGTCCTGTGGTGTCCGCGACGACGAACGCACCCGCGAGATGCTGCACACGTTTCGCGTCGGCGAGTGTGAACGCGCGGAGGATGAGCTGTTTCGTTTCAAGCGTCGGAACGGGCATCGGTTATTCCCACGGCACTTGCGGCGCGGCAAAGAAATTTACGTCGAACGCTTTCAAGCGCGCGCCGTAGCAATGGAATTTTTTTTCGCGTGCGACGCCGGCAGCGCGGGCATCATTCGCCTTGCCCTAAAGAATAGCCGCGTTCGCCGTCAAAGGTGTACAGGTTTTCGATTTTGTTGATGTGAATGCCGCGCCGATTGATTTGTTCGAGCAGGGCGAGAACATGGTCGAAGGCGAGATTCTCGCCAAGATACCGACAGCGCCACATGTCCGCGCGCGCCGTTTCCGCATTCGCATCAGGAAACACTTTGACGCCGCGATTCGTCATCATTTTGAATTGCAAGGGCGACGCGTCAATTTGCAAAATTTGATTGCCCAACACGTTGGGGGCGCGGTCGGCTTTATCCCAAACGAGAAACACATCCACGCCAACAAGTTTTTGTTCTTGCTTGGGAAGCGCGCGCGGGACAATATGAATGCCGCCCTCACGATACGTGAGCGCATCAAGAAATTCCGGCGCGTTGCCAAGACGTTCGATAACGGCGTCCGCGAACGCGCGTGTGCCGACGCGCTGGGCGCTGAAGGGTTCACGAAAAATGTCGGGTGTGTGAATGCCGTCTTCCAATGCGCAAAGCCACGCGTTGCGGATGCGCTGGGCGTCGTGCGCGAGACCAACATGCACGAGCAGTTGAATCGCCGCATTGAGCAGCCCGGAAGGATTCGCAATGTCTTTGCCTGCAATGTCGGGCGCAGAACCATGCACCGCTTCAAACATCGCGGCATCTTGTCCCACATTCGCGGAACCCGCCAACCCAATCGAGCCCGCGACCTGCGCGGCAATGTCGGACAAAATATCGCCGTACAAATTCAACGTCACAATCACGTCCAACATTTCGGGCTGCGCGGCGAGACGCGCCGCGCCAATGTCAATGATGAGATGGTCGCTCTTGAGTTCGGGATACTCGCGCGCAATTTCGTCAAAGACGCGATGAAACAGACCGTCGGTCATTTTCATGATGTTGTCTTTGGTCATGCACGTTACTTTTTTGCGTCCGTACGCGCGCGCATATTCGAACGCGTAACGAATGATGCTCTCGCTCCCCGGACGCGTGACGACTTTGAGGTCCAACACCACTTCTTGCGACTGCCGATATTCAATGCCCGCGTACAAGTCCTCCTCGTTTTCGCGCAGAATCACCACATTCATTTTGGGATGCAGCGACGCGACGTACGGCGTGTACGCGCGGCACGGGCGCACGTTCGCAAACAAGCCCAACGCTTTTCGCAGGGTTACATTGACGCTCTTGTATCCGCCGCCTTGTGGTGTGGTAATCGGTCCTTTGAGCAAGATGCGCTGCGCGCGAATCACCTCCCACGCTTCGGGCGAAATTCCCGTCGAATGTCCCTTCAAATACGCGCGTTCACCAATTTCGACGAATTCGTACTCGAGCGGCGTGTTGTTCGCTTGCAATACGCGCAGTACCGCGTTCGTAATTTCAGGACCGATGCCGTCGCCGTGTGCGACGACGATGCGTTGTGTGGACATGAGTCAAATGTGAATCGTAGGGGCAATGCCTTGTGCTTGCCCAACCGATGGGCGTCCACAAGGGCGCGCCCCTACATTTGCGGTCATTTGCAATTCGACATCAAACACATTTTCAAACGCGCGGGCGACGCGTTTGCGTACGTCGTCCATCCCAATATTTTTTTTCAAGGCGCGCGCGAGCGAGGTGACGGGTTTGTCGGGAATGCCGCAGGGAACGATGAATTGAAAATGTTCCATCGGCGGGTCAACGTTTAGTGCGAATCCGTGATAGGTAATCCAACATTCGATGCGCGCGCCGATTTGGGCAATTTTTGCTTCAGGATGAAATTTTTTTTCGAGTGGGTCGTCCGTCGGATTTTCAATCCAAACGCCGACGAGTTTGGAATCGCGTTTGCCGTTTTCATTCAAGCCCGCGCGATGTGCGTCGAGCCCAAAACTTTGCAGCGTTTGAATCAAAACATCTTCAAGCGAGCGCACATACCAGCCAACGTCCATCCGAAAATTTCGCAAATCGAGAATCGGATAGCCGACAAGCTGTCCGGGTCCGTGATAGGTCACGTCGCCGCCGCGCTCGACGCGAAAAATTTCGATTCCGATTTCATCCAAATATTCGCGCGACGCGAGAATGTGTTCCGCGCGCGCGTTGCGTCCGAGTGTGAACACGGGATTGTGTTCGAGCAGGAGCAGCATGTCATTGCCCGCGCCTCGTTTCCGCGCATCCACGAGCTCATGCTGCAACG
Source organism: uncultured Chloroflexota bacterium (assembly GCA_937870825.1). Taxonomy (GTDB): domain Bacteria; phylum Chloroflexota; class Anaerolineae; order UBA4142; family SHND01; genus SHND01. The sequence goes on from CALMZO010000059.1 coordinate 54,323, forward strand.
CGAGCGCGTCGGCATACGGCACGAGACCGAGATTGGAAAGGAAAACAGAGCGTGTCACTTTGCCGTTTCAATTTCGCGCAGCGCGTCCAGCAGCTGAACGGTATCAGGCAATTCGCCGGGCTTGAAAAGTTTGAGCCAGCGAATGATGCCCTCTTTGTCAACGATAAAAAGCGAACGGTCGGGACGTCCGAACTCTTCATTGAACACGCCGTACTGTTTCGATACTTGGCCGTGGGGCCAAAAGTCTGAAACGAGCGGATACGTGATGCCGCCGAGCCATTTGCCCCACGCTTCTTTACTTGAAACCGGGTCACAGGAAACAGCCAAAACTTGGCTGTGCAATCTCTCGAATTCATCCATAAAGGCTTCCATCGAGGGAATTTGGCGGTCTCAGGTCGCGGTAAACGCGAACGGATGAAACGCGATGACGACGTTGTGTGTGCCGCGATAATCGCTCAATTGCGCGTCCACGCGTTTGACTTCGGGTTTGGTGACGACGCCGCGCAGTTTGAAATTCGGGGCAGCGTCGCCGATGTTGAGTTTGGGTTCGGGCATGAATGCTGTAGTTTCCTCTATTTCCTTTCAAGGCAGAGTAACGCGCATGCAGGAACAAAAAGGAAATGCGGGAAAGCAGGGAATTATGGGAAATTGCGTGTGCGTCGAATTTCAACGCCTGCCGATTCTACGACGCCGCGAATCGGCGGGGGCTGTTTGCGAACATAAATCGTCAGCGCGTCCATTGGAAATTTTTCGATGAGCGCATCGGCAATTTTACGCGCCAGCGCTTCGAGCAGCAACGATTCGGTATCTTCCACCAAATGCCGAATCGTTTTGAACACATCCGAATAACTAATCGTATCTTGGAGCGAGTCGCTGATGCCGGCGCGCGTCAAATCGTATTCGATTTCGACATCAACGATGATGCGTCCGCCGACAATACGTTCCTCCTGCGAAACACCATGTTTGCCGTGAAACTGCGCGCCCTTGAGAACAATTTTGTCTGCCACGATGAAGGATTGTACTTGCAAAATGGCGCGTGTCAATGGACGCGAGAAAGGATGAGGGAGGAAAAGATTTTACGCTTCATACACAATGCGTCCATCACACATCGTGACAAGTGGTTTCTTTTCCGCAATCGTTTCGGGCGGCGCGGCGAACATGTCCGCATTCACCAGCACCAGGTCGGCGAGAAAATCTGCGCGCACCTGTCCTTTGTGATGCTCTTGAAATTCCGCGTACGCCGCGTCGCGTGTGTACGACAAGAGAGTGTTCACGAGTGTTTGTTTTTGTTCGGGCAGATGCGGACGCCAAGGTTTTCGATTGACTGCCATGTGAATCCCGCGAAACGGATTTTGCGTGACGACGGGCCAATCGCTGCCAAACACGAGCCGCGCGTTTGCATTTCTCAAAGTTTCCCACGCGAAACTCAAATGCCAACGCGCCGCGCCGACACGCTGCGTCCAAACATCCACCCCATCGGCGTTGAGGGGACAATGTAACGGCTGCATGGACGCGATTGCATCGAGTTCGGCGAAACGCGGAATATCGTCGGGATGAATCAGTTCAATGTGTTCGACGCGATGGCGGCTGTCCCGTTTGCCATTTTTTTCGCGCGCGAGTTGATAGCCGTCCAGCGTGCGGCGCACGGCAAGGTCGCCAATCGCGTGAACAAAGATTTGAAAACCGAGTCGGTCCGCCTCGACTGCCATGCGATTGAAATGTTCGGGCGTGTAATTCGCGTCGCCGCACGTGTGCGGATTGTCCGCGTAGGGTTCGAGCAGCAAGCCCGTGAAACCTTCGATCACGCCATCCATGAAAAATTTCACGGAACCCGCGCGCACGAGTTCGCTTTGAAAGGTGCTGCGGTACTCTACGGCATGTGTGGCGAGCGCCTCGAATGGCGTAGTGGGCTTGATGTCAAACGGCAAATAGACACGCAGGGTGAGTTCACCGACATCCTCCAACGCTGACGCCAGCACGGGCAAATCATCGCGCGCGTCCATGTTTTGCACGCTCGTCACGCCCAGTTCTGCCGCCTGTCGCAGTCCTTTGTGCAGGAGGGCGCGTTTGCAATTCATGTCGGGAACGGGAATCAATTTGCTGATGTGATGAAACGCGCCCGGTTCGCGCAGTTCGCCGGTTGCCTCACCGTGTTCGTCCAAAACAATTTCGCTGTTTGCCCCACACACGCCGCCGCGCAAAATGCCCGCGCGTTCGAGCGCGTGCGTGTTTGCCCACGCGGTATGTCCGTCATACGCGAGAATGAAAAGCGGGCGGTCAGACACGATTGAGTCGAGATGCTGGCGCGTCAGCGGGGAACGATTCGGACCCACGTTGTACAGCAGTTGATATCCTTCGAGCCATTCGCGCTTGGGTTGCTCTGCCGCGAAGCGTTTCACAATGTGAACCACCGTTTCAAATTCGTGTACGTCTTCGAAAGACATCCCATCGAGGTACATCGAACCGTGCATGAGATGCTAATGCGCGTCGTTGATGCCCGGAAGGAGTGTATTGTTTTGTGCGTCGATGACGCGCGTGTAGGTGCCGCGCCACGCCAGCGCGTCCGCATTGCTGCCGACGAACGCGATGCGATTTCCGCGAATGGCGACAGCTTGCGCGAACGGTTGTTCCGCATTTGCCGTAAAAATTTTGGCGTTGATGAAAATGGTGTGAGCGTTCATAGGATGGATGTGAGATGAAGGATGAATGCACAATGCCCAAGGGACAATGCAGAAACGAGAAACGAAAAACGAAAAACGAAATTCAAAATCGTAAATGCTTTACCGAAAGCCCTCTGTTGATCAGTTCGTTCAAGGAATTGATGCCGATGAGAAGATGGGATTCGACAAACTCTTGCGTGACGCGCGAATCGCTTGCTTCGGTTTTCACGCCGTCGGGAATCATCGGTTGGTCAGAGACGAGCAGCAGCGCGCCGGTGGGAATTGAATTCGCAAAGCCGCCGACAAAAATCGTCGCGGTCTCCATGTCAATCGCCATCACGCGCAAACGCCTCAAGTATGCTTTGAACGCGTCGTCATGTTCCCACACGCGGCGGTTTGTTGTATATACCGTTCCCGTCCAATAATCGCGTTCATGAAATTTAATTGTATTCGAGACGGCTTTTTGCAAACTGAACGCGGGCAGTGCGGGAACTTCGGGCGGCAGATAATCGTTCGACGTGCCTTCGCCGCGAATTGCCGCGATGGGCAAAATCAAATCGCCCACTTTATTTTTCTTTTTCAGTCCGCCGCATTTTCCCAAAAACAAACACGCTTTCGGTTTTATTGCGCTCAACAAATCCATTACCGTCGCGGCGTTCGCGCTGCCCATGCCAAAGTTGATGATGGTGATGTTGTTCGCCGTCGCGGTCTGCATCGGACGCTCCATGCCGCGAATGGGCACGGCATTCCATTCGGCAAACATTTTCACATAGTTGAAAAAGTTGACGAGCAGGATGTGACTGCCAAATTCTTTGAGGGGAACGCCCGTATAGCGCGGGAGCCAATTCGCGACGATTTTTTCTTTGGTGTTCATCCCGTTTTTGAAACGTCGTCCATAAATCTCTTCCACGTCGCATTGGGCGCCCAAATCCATTGCAAATCTTGTCGCGCTTGTTTTTCATCCACGCCGAGAAATTTGCGGCGATACAAATACAGGAACGACGAGGCGCGGTAATTGACTTCACAGTGGACGAAAATTTTTTTATCGCGATTCTTTTGCATCGCGTCAAAAAATTTTTCAATGTCGCTCAACTGCGGCGAATCCCAAATCACGGGAATGTGAAGGTGCTGCATGCCCAAATTTTCGACAATCTCTTTTTCGTTCGCGAGCGCCATCTGCGCGTCAACAGGAACAAGATTGATGATGACTTGATAGCCCGCATCCCGAATGGCGGCAAATTCTTCGGGGGAAGGTTGTCCGCTCGAGACGAGTCCATCGCCGAGTTCGTAAAAGTTGATAATCGTTTCCACGCGCGCGTCTGCTATTGTTTTTTCCGCGCGTGAGTCTTTAGTTGGCATGTCCGACGATTTCGTAATGAACCTCCTTCGGCTCGAATTCCAACAAGAAAGCAGAAGCTTCAGGAATGTACTTTGCAATTTCCGCATCATCTCCGACGAATCCTGTGATGGCATTCACGTCGCGCCAAAGTCAGCGTAATGAAATGCGTCACAGCGCCGTCTGCGCGTTCGAGACCATACACGTTGAGGTTTCCGCCAACGCATCGGTACTCGGGAATGGCGCGCGCGTGGTGAAATTGGCGATAGGCGCGCGCTTTGGCTGTCGGAACGCGTCCGTGCCACACCCGCGCAATATGGCGAGCCATCATACGGGTCCTCCGGTCAATGCCAAATCCACCATATCGCCCGGTTCGAATTGCAGGCGAAACCATTTTAGCGCGTCGCCCTGGGTTTCTTCGGTCGCGTCGGGCAATAAGAGTACGCGCGCGGCATATTCGCATACATCATACATTGCCCAATCGCAGCGATAGTAGGCGAGTGCAGCGTCATTGAGTTTTGTTTCACCATATCCTTCAAAAAATAATTTCTCCTGTTGGCGTGTGACACGCTTGGCGATAACAGAATCTATGATGAAAAGAAAATCGCGTTCACGCGGCGCGAGAATCGGCTGATCCCAATCCACAACATACAAGTTGCCGTCGTCGCCGACGAGGACATTTCCCAAGTGAATGTCTGCGTGACACAAGACAAATTCGTTTGGCTGCTTTTGCAATTGCGCCGCGAGTTTCAAGGTGCGGACGCGCAGCGTTTCGATGACGGCGCGTTTGTCTTGCCACAACGCGCCGAGCGCACACTGAATGTCGTTTTGAAATTCGTGTGCGGAAATTTTTTGCTCCACCGCGTCGCGCATTTCATCCCACTTGGGAATGAACGTTTCGCGTTCGATTTCGTTTTCAAAGTCGCGCGGCGGTTTTGTGTTGTGCAATTGTTTGACGATGCTGCCGTATTCGCGCCATTGTTGTTCCGACAATTCGCGTCGCATTCCATTTTCGCCATGAATGAACGGATACAGAATCAGCGCGTAATCGTCAATGCTTGCCTTGAGTTCGCCGCCATGGGTGGGCAATGGCGCGATGATTTGGGTAATTCCGTTTTCGTACAAATAACGCGGGAGTGCGAGTGAAAGGTTCGGAAACGCGCCGCGTTTTGTTTTGAGAAAAAAGTTTTCGCCGGGCGCGTCGGTCACGCGATAGACACCCGCGTTGGTGTCATTGCCGAGCGCGAGAAATTCCAGCGCGCGCGTTTCGATTCCAAAAGATTCGCGTAGAGTTGCGATAATTTTTTTGTCGGAGAGAGTAGGTTTGGCAAGCATGAGTTGTTCGTGTGAGCTATTTTACATGCAAAATGCGATTCGGCAGGATGATTTGAGAAACAAGTGACGACGAAAAAGGGTGAATACCTGGTAAAAAAAATCGTTCGACGAATTTCGTCGAACGATTTTTTTACATTTTTTTCCATTCCATCAACGCGGCGGCAACCCACGTCGGTTTCGGTTTTTGGTACAAGTCGGATGCGTCGCTGTATGTCATGTCCAGAATTTCGCCGCGCATTTCGCCGCGCAAGTGGCGGAATACTTGTCCCGCGTCGCGCGCATCGCTTTTCCATTGAACGCAATGTTGATTGTAGCCCCAGTAATCGCCGCGCGCGAGCGTGTCAATCCCCTCTTGAATTTTTTCACGCGCGAGTTCCAAGCCGCCTTCGTGCGGATGGTACGATTCTTCGGGCGGTGTGCCGTAACCGATGCCGTGATGAAACGGGTCGGCGGTAGAAACGACGACCGCGTTTTCGGCAAGCCGAGCGAGTTCGTCAATCCCCGGCAGACGTTCGGGATGTCCGCCTGCGAGGTACGGGTAACGTTCAAACACTTCGGGTCCCTTGATGCCGCGTCGTTTCGTTTCGGCGTTCCAAAAATGCCGCCAACTCATCAATGCGTGGTCGCCTTCCCATTCATTGCGCCAATCAATTCCCGGTCCTTGAATTCCATAAAACGGAAATTGCGCGGGGTCCTCGCCATTTGCCACACGAATGCGCGCGTCCTCCATTTCGTCGGTGAACGCGTGCAACACGCTCACAACAAGCACGCGGTCTGCGCCGCTGTCGAGAGCAGCATTCACACACGCGGCGATTTGATGTCCGCAATCGAGAACGCCCGCGTGCGGAAAGACCAACACACCGCCCGCGTTCAACGTCGGCGCGAGATTCCATTCGCGCGCGCGTTCGAGTCGTTCGAGCGTGCCGCGTTCGCCCATCTCGGCGTGTTCGCGATTGTAGAGTTCATGAATTTCTTGTTGGAGTTTTGTGCGATTGAGTTTCATGGCGTCACCTTGACGGTGTTTGTTTTATGCTGATGTTGTCGGAAACGGGAGGGCTATCGCGTCGTGTACGCGCGGCGCGTTCGAAAAACGGCTCAACACAATTTCATCTTGCGGCAAATCGGAAACCTCACCATGTTGAACCAACTCTGCCATTTTCATTCCAAGCGCGGGACCCCACATCATCCCGTGACCGCCTGCCGCGAGAACGTACACACCGCGCTGCGGCTCATCAATGATGGGCAAGTGGTCGGGCGTGAAATCAATCGAGGCAGACCAACCGCGCGAAATGTGTTGCCCGCGCAACGTTGGAAATACCTTTTCAAAAATCGGACGCATCTCGTCCAAATACGCGCGGTCAAAATCGAGTTGATACCGTTCGCTCGTGTCAATCGCTTCGTTCGGATTGCTGAAACCGAGCAAGATGCCCTGTTCTTCGGGACGCCAATACATGCCGCGCGCCAACATGAAACACATCGGAAATTTTCCAGTGACGCTGTGTCCTGTCGTGGGAAATGTGACGATGGTGTGCCGCGCGGCGGAAACGGGAACATCCATGCCGAGCATCGCGCCGATGGCGTTTGAACCGCGCGCGCCGCCCGCGTTCACTACGCGTTCGCTTTCGTACACACCGCGCGTGGTGTGTACACGAAAACCGTTCGCGGTGGGAACAATGTGCGTGACCGCGCATTGTTCGACGAGCGAAACATGTGGCGAACGCGTCACCGCGTAGGTGATGTTGCGCGCGATGATGGCAGGATTCACGAATCCGTCCGTCGCGGTGTACGTCGCGCCGCGAAACATTTCCCAATTCAACGCGGGAAATCGGTGCGCGCCCTCTTTGGCATCGAGCCATTCATTTTCCAAACCGCACGCGCGGCGCAGTCGCACCAATTCCTTGAACGCGATTTCTTCATCGGGCGTTTCTGCCAAAACAAAATATCCCGTTTCATTAAAACCGCTGTCGAGTCCCAATTCGTCGCCGATGCGAACGTACGATTCGCGCGACCATTGACCCAATTTAATCGCCGTTGTCGAGCCGCCTTGTTGCCGCACGATGCCCGCCGAACGCGTTGTGGTGCCGCTGCCCGCCCAATTGCGTTCGAGCACGGCGATGCGTCCAAAATTATTTTTCGCCAAATGGTACGCGGTCCACAATCCGAGATTGCCCGCGCCGATGATGATGAGGTCGTAGGGATGAGTCATAGAGTAAAGGGCGAGTGCCTAAAAATTCATCACGCTGTCGAGTCCGCGCTGTACGCCAATCAATGTGCTGACTCGCCGTATTGCCAACAACGCGCCGTCAACGTACGGCTCGGCGCTCGTTCCTGCTTCATGCCGCAAAATCAATTTTTGTCCCGGCATTCCAAAAATTGCATCTATGGAAATGACATAACCGGGCATGCGAATCGAGTGAACTTGTGTGCCTTGTAACGATGCGCCGCGCGTTTCTTTCACGCCGTCAATATTTTCCAAGGGCACTTCGGGTTCGGCGTGATGAAATTTGGAAAGGCGATTGGCTAATTCGCGCGCGGTCCCGCTGGGCGCGTCTTTTTTCCCCGCGTGCGCGTAATCAATAATTTCCCAATGCGGAATATAGTTTGCTGCCATCTCGGCAAACTTTTGCAGCAGAACGACAGTCAGAGCAAAATTGCCTACAGCCAAAACACCGCGCCCAACTTGATTCGCGGTGCGGTCTATTTCAGCATAATCGTCATTGCTCAATCCGGAAGTGCCGATGACAACATGCGCGCCGCCGCGCAGTGCGGACAACACATTTTGTTTTGCAACATCCGGCTTTGTGTATTCCACAAAAACATCGGGCTTGCATCGGAGCGCGTCGTCAACGGTTGCAAAAACGGGCGCACCAAGTCCTTGAATGCCCAGCACCTCGCCCAGATTTTTTCCCGCACTCGTTCGCGCCATCGCAGATACCAGTTCCATGTCAGCGGCGCGCGCAATGCCCCTGCATAGTTCTGAACCTGCCCAGCCCGTTGCGCCGGCAACGGAAACTTTCAATTTCGTCATGTGTCTCTCCATTCGAAGCAAAAAAGAAAAAACGCTTTGTCGGGGTTCCTCCGGGCACAAGCACACCGAATGCCAACACAGTCTGATGGAACGTGCGAGAATGATGCACCTTGTGATGGTTGGATAAACACCTCAGACTCGCTGCGCGCCCCACTCCCGCATCGCCTCAAAGATTGGTTCCAGCGTCTGACCATGTTTGGTCAGTGAATACTCGACCCGCGGTGGGACCTCGGGGTAAATCTTGCGCACAACAATTCCCTCTTGCTCCAAAATCCGCAACCGTTCAGAAAGTGTTTTGGGACTGATCCCACTCAGCGAGGCGCGCAGTTCGCCGAAGCGCTTTGTGCCGTCGAGTAGGTCGCGCAAGATCAGCAGGGTCCACTTGCCACCAATCACGTTGGCGGTATGTTCCACCGGGCATCCCTTCTTTCCCATCTTCTCTCCTTTAGTTCATAAAAGGTAACTATAGCACTTTATTGTAACTACTTTACAAAATATATTCATCTGTGTTATTTTGTCAACGGTGGCGATGAGCCATCATAAACTCAAACCGAATGGAGAGAAAAGAATGATTCGCAGACCGCTACGCATTACGCTTGTGTTTATTGGCGTCGTTCAATTGGTGTTAGGAGTGATATTTGTGCTTGCTCCAACCCAGTTTAGCGCAATGGCAGGACTCGCAAAGGGTGCAACATGGGAGTATTGGATGTTCGGCATGTTTGGTGCACGCGCGCTGGGCTTTGCATATGGCATGTTCCTCGCCGCCCGTGATCCTGACCGGCATGTTCACTGGATTCAAGCGATGATCGGTGTGCAGGCAATTGACTGGCTTGTGACGATGTACTTTGTGCTGACCGGCACTGTTACCCTCGCGCAGGTCTCGACAGCCTCTTTCCTGCCGCTTATCTTTATCGCGATGCTCGTCATATTTTACCCGCGTCAGCAAGCAACTGCACAAACAGCTCCAGCTCAATCGCAGATGTCACGGTAAGCGCATGATACGTTCAGGGTCAGCCGCTTTATTCGGCTGACCTTGCCTTCCCACCACAAGATTCGGTAAATTGATGATTGCCTCAGGGCTTTTCGCGTGGCTCCAAGGAGCTGCTTTCTACCACGAGCTCCATCTGCAAGCCATTGTAATATTGCCGCGAGGCAATGGAGAAACCTGGCTGGATGTTGGTTGTGGTCCCGGCCTCGTGGCGCGGTTGGCGGCTGCCAGAGGATTAGGACTTGGGATGCGTGCCTGAGTCATGTAAAAGAGTAGCCGGTCGGAACGAGCAGGCGGTCGTCAATTGCGCCAACCAAGTCCCCATGTTCGGCGCTCGTCACTTGCTTGATTTTGCTCCATTCTTCGTCAGCCCGAAACGCTGCCCAGGCGGTGCGCAGGGCCATCTCGTCTTGCCACGCCAACAGATAAACGAATTCCGTTCGTTGAGTGGTTGTTGTTTCCCACATACCGACGATATGGAAACCATAGCGGTGCATGATCCGAGCCGCATGGTCACGAAAACGCGCGTGAAACGCTGCTTTGTTGTGTTCAAAGATCTCGTAAATGCGTAACTGATGAATCATCGCGTACTCTACTCTCGATAAGGCTTGCGATATTGTATGCCGATGAATGACGGATGGTTATGTTATTCGGACCAATTGGTTGCCGTCCTATCCGGGGCACATTATGCAAAGCCGCCCAACGGCTTGCGTTACCGGCGCTGGGGTGGGCGGCGGAACGCCGTCCGAGTGGAAACATGCTGAGGGGTAAAAAAATGCTTGGAATGGCGCCGGAAGCCCCGGCGTCGGGTGCGCGCTTTGTTAGGCGTTGATTATTGCCGAGGACTTTTGGCTTGTTCATAGTATACAGCCATTGCTCTGTGAAATCGTGATACGGTTGGTCGTATTAGTGGACGATACAGAAAACGGAACACCCAACCTGGCGCACCGATTGCACGTTCTTCCATAGCGACTCGGGCTCGTGGATGTTGCATGAACCGAAACCCGGATGGCTTGTACTTTTTGTCGTTCAGCCAAAATTCTACTTGGTGTAAGTGTTTAATGTTTTTGTAGCCGTAGTGAGATGGAGCAACCAATCGCAACGGCGCTCCGTGTTCAACGGAAAGTGGTTCTCCGTTCAACCTATCGGCAAGTAAGACATCATTAGAAAGAATATCTTCAAGGGGAAGGCTTGTACGAGCGCCGTCTTGACCCTTTAAGAGAACAAAATTTGCTCCCGTTTTCGGACGGGCTTCGGGCTTTACGATGCTTTCATAGAAATCGGAAAATCGAAAGCCGCTCCAAGCAAGTGACCTTTGACTCCAAGTTGTGACGCAGTGAAAATCTGATACTTGTTCAATGCGTGGTAGTTGGAGTAACAAATCTGAAACCGTGATGGAATGTTCCACTTCACCTGAAACTGTAATCAGCACCTTCTCAATATTCTTCGGGAATCGGTAAGCAAAACGAGTTAATCCAAATCGTGGAAACTCGCTCGATTCATATTGTCCTGGGGGAAGGGTTCGTTTGTCACTCACGATTTTCTCCAATTTGACGCCCAACACTGGAATATGCGTCAACAATGTCGCATATTCCATTGTCGGGCGCGTTATACGGCATGACTTTATCCGAACAACTGCGCCGCCTCGTACGCCTTGTACGAACTTCGCACGAGTGGACCCGACGCGATGTACGTGAATCCCATCTTCATCCCTTCCTCTTTTAAATAATTGAATACGTCAGGATGAATGTACTCGACGAGCGGATAGTGACGACGTTTATCGGTGGGGCGAAGATATTGCCCAATCGAAAGCAAGTCAACGTCCTGCGCGCGCAAATCGCGCATCGTTTCCAACACTTCATTTGTCGTTTCGCCAAAACCCAACAGAATCGCGCTTTTGGTTTTGCGCGTGGAATCCATCTCTTTAACGGCGCGCAAAATCTTTAAGGTTTGTTCGTACCCGGCGCGACGGTCACGCACGGTGTACGTGAGACGTTCCACCGTTTCGATATTTTGCGCGATGACTTGCGGCTGCGCGTCCACGATTTTTTTCATGAGCTGCGCGTCGCCGCGAAAATCGGGCGTCAGGACTTCGACAATCGTGCGCGGCGTGCGTTCCTTGATTTCGCGAACGGTTTGGGCAAAGATAGCCGCGCCGCCGTCGGGCAAATCATCGCGGTCAACGCTCGTGATGACGACGTAATTCAAATCGAGCGCGGCGATGGCTTCAGCAACGCGGCGCGGTTCATCCACATCTACAATACCGCGCGGATTGCCCGTCGTCACCGCGCAAAAGCGACACGCGCGCGTGCAGGTGTCCCCGAGAATCATAATCGTCAACGTTCCCGCGCCCCAACATTCGCCGAGATTTGGACACATCGCTTCTTGGCAAACCGTATTCAATTCGAGCGTGCGAACGAGCGATTTCAAACGCGTATATTCTTCGCCAAACGGCGCGCGCACGCGTATCCATTCAGGATGACGGCGCGCGACTGCGCCGCTCAGCGCTGTGGATGTTTGAGAAGAATCCGCGTTAGGCGTAGGCGTGCGAAGCGGGGGGGCAGGGAGTAAATCAATTGGTTGAGAACTGTTAGACATGTTCGCGTAATGGTTTCAACAGAGAATCAACGTACTTGAGTTCTGGTGATGAGAGTTTCGGCGGCGGAGGTGATTCTTTGTAATCAATGATGGTGGCATAGCCGCCGCGTTCATATACATTTGCAAGCACGGCGTTGAGATTCAATTTTGCATCCGGGTCAGGTTGCAATAATGGCACTGGCAACACAGGCAATTTGTCTTGAATCTGAATGGGCCACACCTCGACGCGTGGTCTTTTATTTTCGCGACTCAACATGACATAGTACGGCGCTGGGGGAACCGCTTCTTGAAGTGGTGGACGCGTACCGCCGCGCAAAAAATCAATTTCAATCAAGTGTGTCATGGAACGCAACAACGCGCGGCGTTTGCGTTGATAGTCCTCGTATGCTTCATGGCTCGGTTGTTTGTTGACAGGGGAAAGAATTTCAATTGCTGTCACCAAACGCATATTCTTGATTTCGCGAATTTCGACGGTGAATAATTCAAGTGGAACTTCAAGCGTGATGGCGCTCGTAACAGGCGCGGGCGTAATTGCAATGACAGCAACTCCGCCTGTGCCTGCCGGTTCGGGACGTTCCCACACTGCCACATCAGGAATAACGCCGCGCCTTTCGGCAATTTCAACAATCTCGTACGTGACGCGCGGCGTCATGCGCGCAACATAGCGCGGTTGGATTTGCGCGTTCAATTGAGCGCGAATTTCATCCGCGAGGCCCGCGTGAAAGTCACTCCACACTTCGGGGTCCTCGATATAGGGGTCCATTCCCGGAAACGGTGATGGCATGACTTGATTATAAAGAAAAAAGAGGAATGCGTAAATCCATTCCTCTCTTCTGAATACTGGTTACTGAACACTGACTACTTGATTACCGTCTGTACTTGCTCATTACTTTTTCGAGCGAGTAGTCGCCTTTGGTTGCTTTTTGGCGAATGCCGCTGTAGGCGTCGTCGTACGTTGGACGGTCTTCTTGAAAGTATACGCCGAGAAAAAGACTTTCGTCGTCCATCGCGTATTTCATCGCCGATGCTTTGTCGCTCGGATTGTGTTCGGCGGG
>CALMZO010000060.1 GCA_937870825.1 uncultured Chloroflexota bacterium
AAGGGGTGTTGGAATATTTATAGTGCTTCAGACACTGCATTGCCAGGGGAAAGAGGGTTTTTCTACAGGCTCAACGTTTGCAGTAACCGGCGCCGGAGCGCAGCGGAGGGAACCCACCAGCAACGCTGGTGGGCGTCCGGTTGACTGACATGTTATGCATCATTGTCGACAGGCCTTTGCATGTATGACTGGAAGTTATTGATGTAGTCATCCATGTTTTCTTCCAGCATCTTGCGGTACTCAGTAATGAAATAATCAATGGCTTCTTCTTTTGCGGCTGCCATTTCTTCGGCATTGTTCCACCCACATGCCGTCACCCAAGAATTAAATCTTGCTGTGGAGTACATCATTGACGCGCTGACTTTGCCCTTTGTGATTTCCTCAGAAATCTGGTCGTTCGAGAGATGAATGTGTGCGTCTGCTCGCTCATAGAATTTATCGTCTGGATTCTGCACAAACCTCTCCTGATGCATAACGGAACCAAGCTAACCGGCGCACCGCACAACAAAAGGAACGATGGCGATGACAACTGAACAATCACAACCTCCAAACGAAGCCGCTGGCGGTGCGTCCGATGTTGAGCGCGTTGTTAGGCGCGATGATGACGACATTTTTGCTGATTACCCGAAATACACCCCTGGGCAGATTGGGTGGGGAACATTGCTGCGGATTGTGGAGTGGGAACAAAGCCACGGGATCGGTAATGTAAGTGCGGAAACCGTGAATGCGTACCGCGAGGAAGGATACGGCGCGGCGCAAGCTGGCGTGATGCTTGGGCTGTTGGATTATGGGCAGGCGACAGGATGCGAAGAATACTAGCGCCTAACGTCAAAGCTCAGCCGCGTCTCTGGCGACGCGAAGCGGCGACAGAGACGTCGGCTGGAGCGTCTTGTTGGGTAGCGGCTAAATCAACGAGCTTGAGCATAGTGTTGAGAGTTCTGGTAGTCGCTGTGACTTTGAGTTCGCGCTCGAAAAAATTGTTGTTGAACTTGGAATCACTGTGCTTGGTCGCATATAGCGTGTATATCGTGTTGTTCCCATACCTGACTTGGTC
>CALMZO010000061.1 GCA_937870825.1 uncultured Chloroflexota bacterium
AATCCGATAAACTGGTAAACAAAAACTACTTTCAAGTTAATATCTTTGAGGCGAATGTGCAGATTAAGGATTTTTATACGGAAGTGCGCTTTTATAATCCCTATGCGCCTTCAGTTGCAAGGTGGCAGTATGGCATTGGCTTTCGCAAGAGCAACAATTCAGAATTCCGTGTTGATGTTCACGACGATGGTAGGTGGTTTTTCATGCTTCTTGACGCGAATGATGAAGAGAGAACCGACGTACTGAGTGCGGGGAACTTGACCATCTGGGACTCTACAGATAAGGGATCGAACCTCCTACGCATCTCAGCTAAGCAGGACATTGGCTCTCTCTATATCAATGGACAGTTTGTCTCAACTCTGATACTTGGGCAGAAAACCGAATCAGGTTCAATCTATGTCGGCACAAACTTTTCTGGTGGAGCAAAGGTAGGATCCTCTACGCGTTACGAGAATTTTACAATTTGGACAAATCCTTAAAGAGGATAAATATGCCTTGCTATCAATGCAAACATGCGAATCGAGATACGGCGCAGTTTTGCGCTAACTGCGGCGCGCCGCTGCAATTGCAAAATAAGTATCGTATCCTGCGCTTGCTCGGACGGGGCGGCTATAGCTCAGTGTACGAAGCCGAACATACACGGCTTGGCGGCGCGCGCTACGCCATTAAAGAATTGTTTCACGAAAGTCATCTAACGCCCGCGCAGCGGCAAACGGCGTCTGAACAATTCAGCGCCGAGGCAAGTATACTCGCACATTTGAGTTATCCGATGCTGCCCAAGGTGATGGATTTTTTCACCGAACGCGGACGCGATTATCTGGTGATGGAATTTATTCCGGGTGACACACTGGAGGAATATCTTGCGAAAACAAATGCACCGCTACCCGAAGCGCAAGTTTTGAAATGGGCGGATGAATTGTGCGACGCGTTGATTTATTTACACTCGCAAAATCCTCCGGTCATTCATCGCGATATTAAACCGAGCAACATCAAAATCACGCCCGACGGCAAATTAAAACTTTTGGATTTTGGTATTTCCAAATTACTGAACGTTGGCGCAAAAACGGGAACCGCCGCGCGCGCTGGCACACCGCCCTACACGCCGTTGGAACAATACGGCACAGGCACAGATGAGCGCAGCGATATTTACGCGTTGGGCGTTGTGATGTATGAAATGCTCACAACTCGCAAACCACCCGAAGCGCCCGACCGTTCGCGCATTGCGGTCATTCCTCCGCGTCAACTCAATCCAAGTATTTCCGCGTCAACGGAAATGATTGTCTTGAAAGCAATGGCGGAGAAACCCAAAGAACGCTTTCAGAGCGCGCGGGAAATTCAACAAGCGATTCGCAACCCGGCGAGCCAAGTGCGTACCGCGCAGCTCGCCGCGGCGAATAGCATGAACGCGAGTGCGGTGAACACACCGACTCTTGTGTCGCGTCCTGCAGCGCTTCCGTTGTGGCTTATCCCTGTCGGCGTGATTCTCATTCTTGTATTGGGATTTTTGACGTATAGTTTCGGAGAGTCGAATGCGCGTTCAAGCGCAACAGCGAGCGCACAATTCGCGTTTCAGACGCGAGCGGTGCAAAGTATTGCGACAGATGTCGCGCGTGCGCAAACAAACGCTACAGAAACATCGCTTGTCGCCAGAGGAACAGTGACCGCAAACGCAAGCGTTACGAATTTGAACGACATTGCAAGCGCAACAGCAGAAGTGGCACAAAGGACTAGTGTGGCTCAAGAATCCGTTAGGGCAACCGCAACGGCAAATGCGGTGCGGACAGCTCTTGCGCAAGCGACAGCCATCTCGCGCACCGAGCTGATTAATGCGGCTAAAACGTGGACCAATATGCTTTATGATAATTTTGATTCTAACGTGAACAACTGGCCCGACACCACTGCAAACGGAGACTGCCAAGTACTAGTAGGTGTGTACCGATGCTTAATCTCCACTGGCTACAATTTTACGTGGTGGCGATGGATTGACCCGCGATTACCGGATACTTTTTCCTTGAGCTTGGATGTTGAAATTCTTGGAAATGACCCTGCCGAAGCAGGCTTACAGTTTCAGCGCGTTGAGAATGATCACTATTTGTTCAAGATAGGAAATGACCAATCGCTTGAGGTTGGTTACTATGATGCGAAACGTGAACTCTTTGTTCCTTTTATCGAAGGGAGAAACATTTCCGCAATCCGACCTGAACAGCCAAACCGATTGACAGTCATTGGCAATGGGTCGGAGTATATTATCTTGGTCAATGAGCATGACTTGGGAGGATTTAGGGATTCAAAATTGCGAGACGGAAGATTTGGAGTGTATTACAAAGGGGATGCGGCTGCAAAACCCATTCTATTCACGTTTGATGATTTAGAATTACGCGCGCCGTAATCAAAATATGAAACACTGCAACCTCTGCGGACGCGCCGTCGCGCAAAACGAATATCGCGTTTTCACGCGCAAGCGCGATGCCAATGGCAAAGGATTAACCGTGTGCGAGCAGTGTGAACGCGCACAGCCGCGTTGTCTAGTGTGCCAGACGCCGATGACCGCGCAGCATTTGCGCGCGGGGATTTGTCGCGCCTGTTTGCGCGAAGGGTTGAAATGCAAACGGTGCAAAAATAGCATCGGGGGCGATTTTTTGTTGTTGAATGGAAATGACGGTCCGTACTGCGCGCGCTGTTATCAAAATTTCGCGCCGTGTGACATTTGCGGCGCGCCCACCGGCGACGATGGAGTAACGCTCGCCGATGGACGCGTGTTGTGTGCGCGCTGCCATAAAACGGCTATAACTGACTCGCGCGAAGCGCACGAATTGTTTGAACGCGTGGTCGCAGGGTTAGAACGGTCACTTGGACTCGAGTTGAATGTGCGTCCGCAATTGATGTTGGTGGACCACGCGCGGCTCATCGAGTTGGCGCGCACAGCCGCGCGTGAAAATGGACACGATGCCGAACGCGTGCTGGGTCTCTTTGTGCGGCAGGGACGCAAGCGTTTTATCTATTTGCAAGAAGATTTGCCGCGCATCCTATTGATTCAAGTTGTCGCGCACGAGTTCGCGCATGCGTGGCAGGGCGAACAAGCGCCATTACTAGCCGACCATCTGGTACGTGAAGGATTCGCGGAATGGGTAGCATACAAGATGCTTCAAGAACTCGGCGCACAAAAAAAAGCCGCGCAAATGTTGCAACGACAAGATGTGTACGGACAAGGACTGCGCGAGATGCTGCAAGTGGAACGGCAATCTTCGATTTCCGGTGTCTTGAAATTTCTTCGCGCAAAGCCGGTGCATAGTGCTATAGTATGATAGTGCAATCGTGCGATAGCGTGATAGTGCGTTAGAACGACATACAATCTCCAACTTCTAATTTCTAATCTCTGATCTCCCTATGCTCTGCCCTCACTGTAATTCCACCAATCGTCCAACGGCGAAAATTTGCGCGCAGTGCGGCAAACCCCTAACGACTGCCGCAGCCGCGTTTGCGCCGGTACTGCAGGGACGGTATCGCCTGATAAACAAATTGGGACAGGGCGGCATGGGCGCGGTATATTTGGCAGAGGATACGCAGCTCTTTGGCAGACATTGGGTTGTCAAGGAACTCTTGCTGCCGAATAATCCTGCCGAGCAGCAAGAAGCAGAACGCAATTTTCAACTCGAAGCCCAAGTCCTTGCCCAGCTGCGGCACCCGCACATTCCGACGATTACGGCGTACTTTGCCGAAGGTGGAAAATATTTTCTTGTGATGGAATTCGCAGAGGGCGAGGACTTGGAAAAGCGTTTGGAACGCACGCAGCACGCACTCCCCGAACGCGATGTAATGAACTATTGTTATCAAGTGGCGCAAGTACTCGAGTATCTCGCCAAACGTCAACCGCCCGTCGTTCATCGCGACATCAAGCCCGCCAACATCATCGTAGATGATGCGGGCAATGTGCATCTCGTGGATTTTGGTATCGCCCGCGCGAAACCCACGCAATCCGGCACAGTCACGCGTGACACATCATCGTACGGTACAAAAGGTTACGCGCCGCCTGAACAGTACGTGGGCAAAACGGAACCGCGTTCTGACATTTACGCCCTTGGCGCAACAATTCACCATCTGCTCACCAATCGCGACCCGCGAGACCCGCAGTACAAGACCTTCACGCCGCTCGTCCAGCTCGTCCCTAATCTAACGCCTGCCTTTTCCCATCTGGTTGTGCAGATGCTCGACCCGACGATTCCGCGGCGCCCGATGGCGGACGAGGTACGCCAACAGTTGGATACACTGCTGAATCCACAGACGATTGTGATTCAGGGCAAGCACAAGCCGCTGGTCTTTCAAGGAACGGATGTAGCATACACAATTGCGGACCTCGTACGCTTGTCCGACAAACATCGCGCGCTCGCGATTGAATTTTTGAAACGCCATCACATCGAAAATTGGCTGACCAACATTGGACGCGCCGACCTTGCGGTGCAGGCGAGTCAAATTCGCCTCGAGGTGAACCGCCGCCGCAAAACGACGGACCCAAACCAAGCGCTGGAACGTTTGCTGAAAATTCTCGACCCGTCGCGCCGCAGCGCACCCGCGCCGAAAATGAACGTGCCGCCGAAACCTTCACCCGCTTACCAGCCAACCTCTGCCCCAAAAAACAGTCCGCCTCAAGCCGCGCCGCGTATCAACCCCGCGCCGATTCTCGAAGTGAATCCAAAGCAACTTCAACTCCAAGTCCACAATTCGTGGCAGCAAATCGCGTTGGAGATCTCCAATCAAGGCGGCAGCAGTTTGACAGGTAATGTGAGCTCACTGGTGCGGTGGCTCACGCCGTTCAGCCGTACGACGTTTTCCGTTTCGCCGAAAGCGAAAACGACATTTTTCATTCGCGTCGAGCCAACACTGCTCAGCGCCGGGCAAATCGAGCGTGGTTTGATTTCGATTCAAAGCAACGGCGGCAATTTGTATGTTCCTGTTTTTGTCGAGCGCCTAGCGCCCGCTTTGCATGTCGCACGAACATCTGCAGCTGTACAAGCGCCAATACCGGCATCCACTGCGCCCAACGCTCTGCCGCCCAATGCGCCAGCATCAACTGTGCTGGCGCAAAAAACACATTTTGCTAACAATGTCTTTTTCGTACTGCTGACAGGCGCAGCGTTTTTAGCATTTGCAGTTTGGATTGTTGCCCTGAGCGCGGGTGTGCCTTCCACCATCGCGTGTCTCGCATTCGCAGGTTTCCTGCTTGTTGGATTCGTTGTGTCCTTGTTATTCAACAGACTTGCGAAGCGCCCATAGAAATGTCGTTGTACCGCATATTTGGTTCAATCACTCAACGCGTTGACTGTCCGACCATTCGACTAATGGGCTAGCTGCCCGGTGACCATCTATGCTCGCTCCCAACACCACTCTCCAAAACCGTTATCAAATCCTCCGCTTGCTCGGGCAGGGAGGCATGGGCGCGGTGTACCTCGCATTTGACCATCGGCTGAATCAAAACGTCGCGCTCAAAGAAAATACTGGCGGCGACGCGCGCCAGTTTCAACACGAAGCGGAACTGCTGGCGCGTTTGCGTCATCCGAACCTGCCCCGCGTCAGTGACCATTTTATCGAGCCGAACGGTGTGCAATATCTCGTGATGGACTACATCGAGGGCGACGATTTGGAAACGCTGCGTCAGCAGCGCGGCGCGCTGCCCGAAGCCCAAGTGCGTGCGTGGTTCGCCCAAATTCTAAGCGCCGTCGAATATCTACACAGTCAGGGCGTGATTCACCGCGACATCAAACCGGACAACATAAAAATAACGCCATCAGGTCAAGCGGTGTTGGTGGACTTTGGAATTGCGAAAATTTATCAAGCGGGGCAGGTAACGCGCTCCAGCCAAAAGTTTGGTTCAACCGGTTATGCGTCACCCGAACATTACAAGGGCGGCACCAATCAACAGAGCGATATTTATTCGTTGGGCGCAACACTTTACGCGGTATTGACGGGCGGTCCACCACCCGACGCGCAGTCGCTCGAATTGGGAACGGCGATTCTTGTACCGCCGCATAATGTCAACCCTCAAGTGACACCGCAGGTTGAACAGGTAATCCATAAAGCGCTCATGCCCAAGCCGACGGAGCGCTACTCGTCCGCCAACGATTTTTCTCAGGCATTTAATGCTGTAATCGGAGTGCCAGCCAAAGGACGGTACCAGAACACGCCGCCAGCCATGATGTCGCGTGGCATTCCGCGCAATGGGCTTTTTGTTTGGGGCGGCTTGGCGGCGGTTTTGATGCTAGTTGTGGCAGTTGTTCTTGTTCGTCCATTCTCTTTGCTTGAGAATCCGATTCCAACTGCCATCCCAACACTTGTTCCATCGCTTGTCCCAACACGTCTCAGCGTTGCGAATCCAACACCGCCGCCCCAGACTCCGCTTTCGGCAATTCTACAATCGGTAGCCACGCTGCGTGCGAGTACATTGCCCGCAGGCACGGCAACGCCCAATCAGTCCGCCACCCCCGATTTTGAAAATACTCGCATTGCTTCGCTGTTTCAGGGAACGTTGAGCGCCGAGCAAACGCAAACCGTTGGGGCAGAGCAAATCATTCAACAATTTATCCAAACAGCTACGTGGAGTGCCGACGCTACCGTTCGGGCAAGACCCACCAACACACCGCCCCCACCTGCACGTGCCACGACGACTCAAACGCCCACAGCAATTCCTCCGCCAACCCAAACGCGCATTCCACGGGGCGTTTGGGTTACAAAAGTAGAAGCGGTGCCAGGTCACGTGTCCCCGGATTCCACCGCGTATTTTCGGACAACGTTTCTAAATTCAACGAATGGAGTGGCGTACTTTAATTGGTGCGTTGAAATTTTTCAACAAGGAAGTCGCGACAGGGCATTTGGCAATACAGAATGCAAACCGCGAACCATTCCGGTTGGGGAAACGACGTTCAATACAGAACCATATAAAACCGGATGTGGTGTTTATGAGCTGCGCGCAATTTGGATTGACGCGTCTAATAAACGTTTTGTCATTACCAAGCCAGATGGCTCGACGGCATGGGCAAGTTATAGTGTGTGTCCCTAGCTGATGATTTTTATGTTAGCGCCAAACACCGTCCTTCAAAACCGTTATCAAATCCTTCGCCTGCTTGGTCAAGGCGGTATGGGCGCGGTGTACCTCGCGTTCGACCATCGCTTGAATCAAAACGTCGCGCTCAAAGAAAACACCGGCGGCGACGCGCGGGATTAAGCATATTGAGATGGCGCATAATAGTTGCGCCGCCCTGTTGCCCGGCATGAAAATTGGGATCGAGCAGCAGGATGTCTAATTCATGGCTGGTTTGCAACATAGACGTTACCTGCTCAGGCGAAGAAGCAATCGTAACCTCGTAAGCATTTTTCAGTGTCTCTTCGATCTGTCTTATATCCTCTGAATTTGCCAAACAGACAACCACATTGC
>CALMZO010000062.1 GCA_937870825.1 uncultured Chloroflexota bacterium
TCATCGCGCACCGTTTCCGAAAATTTTTCCATCACTTGTTGCGCGTCATATTTTTTTCGATTAAAGCGTTTGTCAATCGCATCTTGAATTCGATTGCGTAAGGGAACAAACAATATCGCCAGGGCGAGCGTTGAAATCACTGTGATGATTTCACTATTTTCCGGATTGATGACTCCTGCAAAAATTCGCTGCAATAAAATCACACTGCCGAAATACACCGCCGCGAGCAGCGCGCCGACGAGCGCATACGTCACCGTGCGGCGAATGATGATGTCAATGTCAAACAAACGCGAGCGCAAAATCGCTATCCCTATCGTGATGGGGATGAGCAGCAGCAACAAGTTGAACGCAATCAGCAGCGTCAGCGAAGTGCGCGAATAAACGACCACATCCCCAACTTGGTCCCCCAAGGGCGAGAAAACAAGCGTAACAATCAAGAGGACGAGAATTACAATGCCAAACAACACCCACTTGGTCTGGCGGCGTTCCTCTGCATTCGACACGCGCACATAGCGATACACCTGCGCCAACATCCCGCCGATAAACATGCCCAACCACATCACCGTCGCCAAAATACTATTCAGCGGCGTGCCGCGCGGGGGCCAATCAAAAAAGAGACCGAGAAAAAACAGGACGCTCCACAACCCAACCAAAACCCACATCACACGAGGCACGACCCGCCCATTGGGAAAGGTCGCAAAAAAGAGCGCGAACGAAACGTACGCCAAAAATCCGATCATATTCACCGGCAGCGCGAACGCGGGATAATTGGCGACAAGCGCAGGATAATGACCACCAATTGAGCCAAAGGCAATCAGGAAATAGGAAAACAACAAACCGTTCCATTCATTGTGTTTGCGCGCAAAAATCAAAAAGCCGACGAGACTAAAGATGGCAGTAATCACCACGCGATACGTGACATTCGCTATCGCCCAATCGCGCAGCGTAATGCTCTCATTCTGCAAATTGGCAATGTCCTCCGGCATTGCCAATGAACGGTCATGGCATTCCAAGCGCGTGCCGGTGCAAATCGTTTCGGTTCTCCCGCAAATTTCGTGAGCAGGGTTAGCCTGGAGCCAACACCCGCTGTCGCAACAAGTCAAAGTTGGCGCGTCCATACATTTGGCGCTTGATCAATTTCAGACGATTCACTTGTCCTTCCGTCGGTCCGTTGCTCCATGCCAGCCGTAAACCTGCCTCTACAGCAGTAGCATCGCGTTCGAGCCCCATCGCGAAATTTTTCAATTCAGCCACGCCACTGGCTTTGGCACGACCGATCCAAGCCCTCAATTCCTGTGACTTGCGTTCGCGGACCATCGCGCCAAAGTCTTGTGCCAACGCGTACGCCGTCTTCATCGGTGCGCATTGTTCCAACAAGGTTTCGAGCAGCGATTGCTCAGCGTCTTTCAGATCGGCCGCGACGCGCACCAGCAACCATGAAGCACGCCGTGCGGACAAGCGAGGGGTTGAGTCATTTTTTGTTTTCGGTGCAGCGCCTGAATCCTCCAAAGAATCTGTGCGTTGCTTCACACTCCAACGATACACGCGCACTCGTGGACCTTTGTACCCGCACCCTTGAATTTCGCGCCAGAGTTGCGCGGCGTTACGACAACCTTCGTGCCACCGCTGGCTCAGATAACCATAGAAAGGCGTGAGGACATTTGGCTCAATAGCGCGCGAGGCACGTTCGGGCAGCGCATCCGCAAGCAGGTAACGGCGAACCGTTCGACGATCTAGCTGCAACCGACCTGCCAGCGCACGTTGACTCAATCCTTCCGCATGCAAGGTCTTGATGTCTTGAAAGCGCTGCCGTCGTCGCTCTCTGCGCACAGCAGCCTTGGATAGCCGTCCCGTTCGCGCGGCAGGCATTTCCGTTGCCATCGCCCCCGGATTCGTCCTTATTTTGCGGAGA
Organism: uncultured Chloroflexota bacterium; assembly: GCA_937870825.1. Taxonomy (GTDB): domain Bacteria; phylum Chloroflexota; class Anaerolineae; order UBA4142; family SHND01; genus SHND01. Next base: position 1,913 of record CALMZO010000062.1, read on the forward strand.
ATTGTTTGATGCCGGTCCAACAGTCGTTGAATCGCTTCGCGCAAATTCTGCAGCAGGTGAAAGCGGTCCGCGACTTGCATCGCTTGCGGGGCACCGCGTGAAATTGCATCCGCATACGCACTCGCGCGATCGCGCGTGACGATTTCAATGCTGGGATGTTTTTGGAGCCATGCGGCTACGGTTTTCGATTCGCGATCGGCTAACAGATCGATGGGTTTGCCCCGTTCGTGATCAATCAAGATGGTGCCATAGCGATGTCCTTTGCGAAACGCCCAATCATCAATGCCCAACACGCGCGGTGCAACCGGACTTGAGTTCGTCGTCTGCCGCACAAACCGGAGCAAGGTGTCGGGACTGGTGCCCATGTGCAATTTCGTGGTTAACGCGGCACCAGGTTCCCCGGCGAGAGTGAATGCCATTTCGGTTTGCGCCATTTGCAAGCGTTTTGTTCGGCGCGCATAGCGTGCGACGAGTGCAGGGATTTGTTCCGCAAATGTGCGGCGCTTGCAGGTCTGGGCATCACAAAAAAAGCGACGCACGGTCAACTTCCAGCGCAGCGTGTATTCGCCACACGGGAGATCCGCGAGCGAGCGTGTGTAGCAACTGTGGATGTGTGCGGACTCTTGCTGACAGTCTGGGCATATGCCTTCTGTTTGAGCAAGGCGCAGATGTAATGTTAAAGTGCCTGCATGAATCTCGGACGATTCGAATACGATCAGTTTGCTATCGGGAAGCAGGAATTGGAGAAGCATGCCCGGTATTCTAATCAAAATGCCGATTTTCTTCTTTGTGGCTCATTCCGCCGATTCGAGTGACACCTGTCTCACGAAATTTGCGGGAGAACCATCGTTTCCAGTTCGCGAAAATACACCATCCCGCCCAACACGTACAAGCCAAGTGTCAGCGCGACCAAAATCACCCACCCAATTTGCGCGAGACGCAGCCAGTTGATGCGTGTCATCGTTTGCCGCGCTCCTCTTGCTTGAGCCACACACTCACACTTTTCGGCTGCATCGTCTCTTGCACCACGCTTACTAATTCATTCGTCAACTTGTCAAT
>CALMZO010000063.1 GCA_937870825.1 uncultured Chloroflexota bacterium
ATGTCCCTTTTCCTCAACCTAGCCAATCTCGGCGAACAACTTGGCGCGACGAAAAAGAAACTGGAACACAGCGCGCTCATCGGCGCGTATTTAAAAGGTATCGCGCCTGAGGAAATCGCGCCTGCGTCGCGTTTGTTGATTGGACGCATTTTTCCCGAAAGCGATGCGCGGATTGTCAATATCAGCGGCGCGGCGTTGAATCGCGTTCTCGAAAACGTGGTGGGCGCGGAGATTGAATGGTCAGGCAGCGCGGTTGATTTTGGCGATGCGGTGGCGCAATGGCTCACGACGCGCAACTGGAAACCACAAGGCGAACCCTTGCAAATTCTCGACGTGTATCGCGCGTACGAAGAAATCGCCGAAACAACGGGCAGCGGTTCGCGCGCGCGCAAAGATGAATTGCTCGCCGGGCTGTTTCGACGCGCGTCGGTGGTGGAAGCGAAATACATCACCAAACAGGTCAGCGGCGAAATGCGCGTCGGCGTGAGCGAAGGTTCGCTGCTCGATGCGCTGGTTCGCAACACAGACATTCCCGCCGCGACCATTCGCCGCGCGAATCAACTCGCGGGCGATGTGGGCGCGGTGGCATACGCGGCAATCGCGCTCGGCGAAAGCGGTCTGCAAAAATTATCGCTGCAACTTGGGCGTCCGCTCAAACCGATGCTCGCGCAAAGCGCAGGAACAGTCCGTGACGCGTTGCAAGAAATTCCGCCCCCCGTCGCGTTCGAGTACAAACTGGACGGCGCGCGCGTCCAAATTCATAAACGCGGCGATGACGTAAAATTATTTTCGCGCAATCTTTCCGACATCACCGCGTCGCTGCCCGAAGTCGCGGAATTGGCGCGCACTCAAGTGCGCGCCAATTCAACGATTCTTGAAGGCGAAGTGATTGCGATTGACGCGAAGGGGCGCGCGCGTCCGTTTCAAATTTTGATGCGCCGTGTGGGGCGCGAACGCGATGTAGAAACGATGCAGCAAGAAATTCCTGTGCAATTGTTTTTGTTCGATTGTTTGTACCGTGACGGCGAAACGTTTCTCGACAAAGCAAATGCGGAACGTTGGGAAATTTTGGAACGCATCGCGGGGAACGTTGCGCGCGTGCCGCGTCGCGTGGTCGAAAATGTCGCGGACGGAGAAAATTTTTTACGCGCTGCGCGCGAGGCGGGACACGAAGGCGTGATGGCAAAAAATTTGCAATCGCCGTACACGCCCGGCGAACGCGGCAAGCAGTGGTTGAAATTGAAACCGGTGCATACACTCGACCTGGTGATTGTCGCGTCCGAGTGGGGCTATGGACGACGCCACGGCTGGCTTTCGAATCAACATCTCGCCGCGCGCGATGAAAACACGGGCGAATTTCTAGAGGTGGGCAAAACCTTCAAAGGTCTCACCGATGCAGAATTCAAATCGCTCACGCCAACCCTTTTGGAATTGAAAACGCATCAAACGCGCGGCACGGTGTTTGTCGAACCGCGCATTGTCGTACAAGTGGCGTTCAACAACATTCAACGTTCGCCCGTGTACAAATCCGGCGTCGCACTGCGACACGCGCGCATCGTCGCGTTTCGTCCCGACAAATCTGCCGACACAATTGATACCATTCAAACGTTACACGCGATGATGGAACGCGAGGGAGGGTAAATGGACATTCTTGAACAACGCATTCGCGCGGAAAGTCACGAACTCGGACGCGGCGTTATCAAAGTGGATTCGTTTCTCAATCATCAGGTTGACCCCGATTTGATGCACGAAATTGGAAGTGAGTTTGCGCGGCGCTTCGAAAGTACAAATCCCACAAAAATCATGACCGTGGAAACGGGGGGCATTGCGCCTGCATTTGCGACGGCGGCCCTTCTGCACGTACCGCTCATTATTGCGCGCAAACGGCGCGCGGCGGGCATGCCGCGTGAACTGTTACAAGAATCCACCATCTCGCAGACAAGCCATCAAGCGATTGATTTGTATGCTTCGCGCGAATTTCTCACCCCGCAAGACCGCATCGTCATCATTGACGATTTCCTCACCAACGCGCAAACCATGCTCGCGCTGTGTCGTCTCGTCGAACGCGGGCGCGCGCGGCTCGTCGGTATCGGCGTCGTTATCGAAAAGACGTACGAAGGCGGACGCGAGCATTTGGCGCATCTGCAAATTCCTGTGGAAGCTCTGGTGCGAATTGCCAAAATCTCCAACGGCGCGATTGAATTCGTCGAGTAAAGCGAATCTCTGCTCTCCGGTTTCTAAAATCAATTTACAAGCGCGCGCGCTCATTGTATAATCTGGAAATCATACGATGGACGATTTTCAAGACGACGCGAACGAAATAGCCATTGAGCCATCTGCCGACTCGCTGGTTCCCGCGTTTGACGTGGATGTGGCAACCGTCAGCGTGGTGGACGGGATGTGGCAAGACCAGCCCGACAATGTCGCGGCGTTTGTCGAGGCGCGGCTCGGCGATTTGGCGCGCGGGCGCGGCAATTTGTACATTTGCCTTGACGTGAGCGGCGATTTCGAAGGGCGCAACGACATTGAACGCGCGCTGATTGAAGTCATCCGCGATACGTTTGCGTCCGGTCGCGGCAGCATTAGTTTCGCGTTGTCGGAAGCACTCCGCGCCGCGAACGCATATTTGTACGAAGCGAATCGTCAAGTCGCGCGTGAAATGCGACGCATGGCGGGCGTCAGCGCGGTGGTTTTACGCGGGAACGATTTGTACGTCGCGCAGGCGGGTCCGGCCGTCGTCTATGTCGAGGCGAGTGAAAACCTCGCGCGCTATCCGCACGAGTCTGATTGGTTTGTCGAAGATGCGCCGTTGATTGCGCCGCAAGGCACCGCGTCCGCGCCGCTCGGCATTCGCCGCGAATTTGCTTCCGACCTCGCACACGCGTCGGTTGGTTCAGGCGATGTGTTTGTGCTGGCGACGCGCGCGTTGACACAGCTGGCGACGACGCAAGAACTCGCCATTGCATTCAACGAACGCAGCGCGCAAGAGATTGCGCGTCATTTGGAAGAGCTGGGCGACGACGCGGACATGACCGCGCTCATTGCGGAATTGATGCAGCCCCGCATTCCGGGCGCAGAGGAAACGCCCACGCCATCCGACGCGAATGCCGCAAGCGAACCGCACATTGAATCGCTGCCCGTACCGCTTGATTCGCTCGTGTCGCTCGACGAAACCGAACCGCGCGCGGACGATGACGACGAAGCCGAGTTGGAATGGGAAGACACGCCGCTCTCTGCGCCGGTGGCAGATGTGGAAACAGAATTGAATTGGGACGATGTGGAGGACGCGGACGAGGAACAAGAGCCGGGCAAAGAAATTGAACCGGAAGTGCCGCAACCCGTTTACGCGTCCGTCGCCGCGGCGATGCCCATGCAAAATCCCGTCGCGTTGCCAATTCAACCGCGCGTGCCGGATGTACCCATTCGCGCGAACCGCGAACTTGCGCAGCCCGCGCAGCCGACGCGTGCGGAATGGGAAGCCGAACTTGAACGACGGCGCGCCGAACGCGCGGCGCGTCGCGCCGCGCAAAAAGAAAATGTTTCGCGCGCAGTGGGCAGCACAACGGGAACGTTGATGCTCGTCGGCGCCGCCATCGGCGGAATGTTTTCGAGCGCGTTCGGCGCAGTGGATTGGGACGGCATCGGCAAACGGACAAATCGTTTTCTCAATCTGGGCGTCAGCGGACTTATCACATTCTTTTTGCTGTTCGTGCGGTTGGTGTTGCCCGGCGCGTCGCCGCGCGCCACCGCGTTGATTCCGCGCCGCGCGACGAGCGACCCGGTCTGGCTGAAAGCCGCCGCGCTCGCGCTGCCCGTACTGTTTATCGGACTCGCGTTCGGACGATATTTGGTGGAAGCGGGCAATCAAACGGCGCGATACGATACGTTGGTCGCGCAGGCAGACACGATTGTCAAACAAGCCGAAGTGAATCCTGACAAAGTGCAAGCGCGCGAACAATTGAACGACGCGTTAAAAGTCGTCCAAGAAGCGCAAACGCTTCGGGATACACAAAAAGCGCGCGGCGTGTTGTATCGCATCCAAGACCAACTCAACGAAATTGACGGCGTCGCGGTGTTGTACTTTTTGCCGACGATTACACAACTCGGCGGCGGACAACTGAAACAAATCGCGGCGAGCGAGCAGGATGTTTTTTTGTTGGATGGGCGCGGGCGTGTTTATAAATTTCTTGTGAACGACGCATCGGGGGAAGCGCAAGCCGCGCCGAACGAAGGCGTGCTGTTGAAACTTGGCGACAAAATTGGCGATGAAACCGTCGAAGCGATTCAATTGATGACGACTGCCGCGCCGACGCAAGACAAAGCAACCATTGTGGCGATTACCAAGGACGCGATTTTGACGTACGACCTGGAAGCGAATCAATGGGCGAGTACGTTGGTCGAAGACGCGAGCAAGTGGGGCGAATTGCGCGCGATTGCAAATTTCGGCGGCAACATTTATTTGCTCGATGCCAAGAACAATCAAATCTATCGCTACACGCCGAGCGCGAACGGCTATACGGGCAAAGCGGTGAATTATTTTGCCGCGAACGCGCAGCCGCGTTTGGACAAAGCTGTGGACTTGGCGATTGACGGCGATGTGTGGATTCTTAACGACAATGGCACGGTGATGCGTTTTCGTACCGGCACAAACATTCCGTTTCAACTCGGCGCGCTGCCGACGCCGTTGAAAAATCCCGTCGCGATTTATACGCGTCCCGAAGTGGATGCGTTGTACATCGCGGATGCGGGCAATCAACGCATTGTCGAGTTTGATAAAAACGGCAAGTTCGTTCGTCAATTCAAACCGTATGCTGAAAAAGGCAACGTGTTTCAAAATTTGCGCGACTTTACCGTGAACGAAACAAAACGCAAATTGTATTTTGTGAACAGCGACGCGGCGTATATGGCGAATGTGCCGAAATGAAGGAATAGGGGGCAAGTAGCAGGTAGTAAGCAAGTTCGCTACTACCTGCTACTTGCTACCTGCTACGGATGTCCGAACTAATTCTTGGAATTGAAACCTCGTGCGACGAAACGGCAGCGGCAGTGATTGAAAACGGCTGCCGTATTTTGTCGAATGTGGTCGCGTCGCAAGCCGAGATGCACGCGAAATATGGCGGCGTGTTCCCGGAAGTCGCGTCGCGCGAACATGTGTTGAAAATTATTCCGGTGATTCACGAAGCGCTCGGCGCGGCGAAGGTGACGTGGAAGGATTTGTCCGCGATTGCAGTGACGCACGGACCCGGACTCGCGGGTTCGCTGCTCGTCGGCGTGAATGCGGCAAAAGGCATCGCACTCGGACAAAATTTGCCGCTGCTCGGCACGAATCATTTGGAAGGACACATTTACGCGAATTGGCTCGATGCGGGGCTGCCGTACATCGAACCGGAAATGCAAGATGTGTTTCCGATTGTTGCGCTCGTCGCCAGCGGCGGACATTCGTCGCTGGTATTGATGCGCGGACACGGCGAGTACGTGGAACTGGGACACACGATTGACGACGCGGCGGGCGAAGCGTTCGACAAAATTGCGCGCTTGCTCAAACTCGGCTATCCCGGCGGTCCTGCGATTCAACGCGCGGCGGAACACGGCGACGCGGCCGCGTTCAAATTGCCGCGCGCGCAAACAAAACGCGCGTACGATTTTTCATTCAGTGGCTTGAAAACGGCGGTGTTGAATTTGGTGAAAAAACTTGGAGATGAAGAAATTCCGGTGAACGATATTGCCGCGAGCGCGCAAGCCGCAATCGTGGACATGCTGGTCGAAAAAACACAGCTTGCAGTGGAAGAGCATGATGCAAAATATGTTTTGCTCGCGGGCGGCGTCGCCGCGAACAAAATGCTGCGCGAGGAAATGAAGACGCGCGCATCGCGTCCCGTTTTGTTTCCGCCGCCAAAATTGTGCGTGGACAACGCTTCGATGATAGCCGCCGCCGCGTGGCGACACTATCGCGCTGGGGAAAAGAGCGCGTGGGATTTGGATGTGGTGCCGAATTTAAAGTTGGCATAAAAAATTGAGGAGGTTCGACTATGAAAGCAACAGCCGAAGTTTTCTGGACCGCGTTTCATCATCTTCCAAAATCAGAGCGCGCAGCGGTGGTTGAGCGTTTGCTTCAAGACCCCGAGTTCCGCGAAGATTTGATTGATATCGCGCTGATTGACCAGCGTCGAGACGAACCCTCGCGCCCGTTACAAGAATATCTGGCGGAGCGACAAGAAAAATCGCGATGAGTTATACTGTCCGACTCAAGCGTTCTGCCGAGCGCGAGTTGAAAAAATTGCCAACGACAATGCATGACCGCGTTGTTAAAGAACTCGCGCGGTTGGCAGAAACCCCGCGTCCTCACAATGTCAAGAAATTGAGTGGGCAGGAAGGATACCGTTTGCGCGTTGGCGACTATCGCGTTTTATATTTGATTGACGATGCTAAAAAGACAATTGAGATAATCGCGGTTGGGCATCGCCGCGAAGTATATCGCTAAAATGATTTCCCTCTCCTTGTAGGAGAGGGTTAGGAGAGGTTCAATGGCGAATCCAGAACATCTCGCGATTTTGAAACAAGGCGTGGCAGTGTGGAATGAGTGGCGAAAAACTTTTGCCTATCTGACGCCAGATTTGGCAAACGCTGATCTTCGAAATCAAAATTTAGATGGGATAAATTTTAGTAGATGCATTCTTCACAGTGTTGGCCTCTTTCAAAGCTCTCTGATCAAGGCAAATCTGGATGGCGCAGAGCTTATCAATGCCTATCTTATGGGCGTAGATTTCACTGGGGCATCATTCATGTTTACCCATCTGAGTGGCACAAAGTTACTTGGCACAAAATTGAATGGTGCGAACCTTACAGGTGCGAATCTGCACGGTAGTTATCTAAGCGGTGCGGATTTCTCTGGAGCAAAATTGATGTGGACGTCTTTTGATAGTGTTAACTTGAGCGATGTTATTGGGCTTGAGAAAACCTCCCATGTCGGACCCTCAACGATCGGGGTTGATACAATCTTCAAATCCAATGGCAACATTCCTGATATTTTCCTTCGCGGTTGCGGCGTTCCCGACATTTTCATCGAGTACGCGCATTCTCTCGTCGGAAAACCAATTCAATTTTATTCTTGTTTCATCAGCCACAGCAGCAAGGACAAGCGTTTTTGCGAACGGCTATATGCAGATTTGCGCGCCAAGCACGTTCGCACTTGGTATTTTCC
>CALMZO010000064.1 GCA_937870825.1 uncultured Chloroflexota bacterium
ACCGCGCTGCTGAATCAACTCAAGCGCGTGCAAAAGGTTTGCGGCACACTCGAAACGCCTGACCAGTGGTATGACAGTGTGAAAGGCGTTCAAGAAACATTGAACGAGTACGGCAATGTGCTGCCGCCTGAAACGCTCAAGGGTTTGAACGATGCGCTTGTCCTTGCCGACCCAACGCGGGTAGGATTGCAAAAGGCGTGTGAGCTGCTCGACAATCGTCTCACCGATGCGATTTCCGCGCTGCCCAGCGGCGGACTGCTCGCGCCCATCGCGTTGGCGGCAACGTTGGTTGTCGCGGTGATTGTTTTTGTCGGCGTGGTGTTTTTGAATGCCAACAGCGTCGAACTCGAAATCGTCAATCGCAACTGTCAAGCCATTTTAATTGCGGGCGATTTCCCCGGACTGGATTGGCTGGGAATGGAATTGCCGCGCGAACCGATTGCGGCGAACGCGACAGGCATTGCGCGACTGATGCCAATCTCTTTGACAGTAGATGCTACCGATTCCGCCCAAGTCAAGCTTTTGTTTGGCGTTGTTACAGTGCCTGTGGGAAATTCGAGCGCGCTGCAACAAATCAGTTTTAACGGGAACGCGTTGTTGGGAAAATTGACCCCGCTCAACCTCGGAGAAAAAAAATCGCACGAACTTGTCGCGCAGTGCAAGTGAACGGTTTCTCGATTGGCAGATAATTTTCAGTCAATTCCGGTGACGCGGAAACGGCGGTGTTCGACATGGGACTGACCAACATTTTTAGCGATTCGGTGAAATGGTTGTTCGTCGGCGCGTTGCTCGCCGTACTCGTCGCGCTCTTGCTCTATTTCGCTATCGGCTGCAACCGTATCAGCGTGCAGATTGTTGGGGCGCGCGCAACAGTGCCTGCCGCAACGGTTGTGGCTGTGTCCACATCCACGCCGACCACCACATCAAAGCCCACCACAACGCCAACATTTACGCAAACGCCAACCGTCACTTCAAGTGCGACGTCATCACCAACCGCGACCGCGACAGAAACATCCACCGCGACGCTTGCATCCACGGCGACACCTACCCTGACAAGTACACCAAATGCCGCGCTGACGGCGGCCGCCGCAACATTGCGCGCGCGTCAAACTCTGACCGCGCAAGCGGCTGCGAACGCGAATCAGTTTGAAGGAATGTATTTGCGAAATTCAGGGACGGATGAAAACGGCACAAATTTTTATATCGTCCAATTTCGTGACCCCGCGCGTGAAACGACACGCGAGAAATTCAAGTATGTGTGGGAGTTGATTCTGCCCGGCGGCGCCCCGTGCGAAAGCGCGCGCGGCGCGTGGCATCCCAATACGCCGACGCCGTGGCAAGCAGATTGGGCTCATCCCGGCTGCACCCATATTCCAGACCAAGAATTTGTCACCGTTGTCGTGACCGCAAGCAATGGCGAGCAGCAGAGATTGGTTGCGCCTGCGCTGCCTGCTGGAGAATTTCCTATTGTTCCTGAATAATTTGTCGAACAAAAAAGAGACTCGGTGCCAGAGTCTCTTTTTTTGTTTCTACACGTTGCCTTGCAAAATGCTCGGCGGCGGCGCGGGCGTTCGGTCTCCCAAATCCATGTGGTCAATTTGCACGCCCGCAAGGCGCAGATATTTCATCGCGAGTTCGTCGGGGTATCTGCCCGCATACACGACGCGGACAAGACCCGCGTTGATAATCATTTTCGCGCAGGTGTGGCAGGGTTGATGCGTGGTGTAAATCGTGCCGCCTTCGAGCGAAACGCCGTACAGCGCGGCTTGCAAGATGGCGTTTTGTTCTGCGTGCAGTGTGCGAACACAATGCCCGTTCACGATTTCGCATCCTTCATCCAAACAATGCGGCAAACCTTTCGGCGCGCCGTTATAGCCCGTCGTCAAGATGCGTTTGTCGTGTACGATAATCGAGCCGACTTGGGCGCGCAAACACGTCGAACGTGTGGATACGTCGAGAGTGATGTTGAGAAAATATTCGTCCCAGGTGGGTCTCATGTTGAGATAACAGAACACAGATGACAGAACACAGAGAGCAGAGGGAGCCGGTCTGTAATCTGTCAGCTGTGTTCTGTGTTCTGGCAACTATCCTGTTCCAAACTGTCTGTCCCCTGCGTCGCCCAAACCGGGCATGATATACCCCGCCGGAAACGCGTCTTCGTCGGTGGTGAGGCGTTCGTCCAACGCGCCGAGATAAATGTCAACGTCGGGATGTTCGCCCGTCAATTTTGCAATGCCTTCGGGCGCGCCAATCATGCCGACGAATTTTATTTTTTGCGCGCCCCATTTTTTTAAAAGATTGACGCACTCGACGGCGGAGCCGCCCGTCGCCAACATCGGGTCGAGAACGACACAAACTTCCACCGTTGGCGAAACGGGCAAACGATTGTAATAGGCAACGGGTTTGAGCGTGCGTTCGTCGCGATAAAAACCGATGTGCCAAACTTCGGCGGGCGGCATCATTTCCCAAAATCCTTCCACCATTCCCAGCCCCGCGCGCAAAATCGGCACGAGTCCGATTTTTTCTTTCAAACGATACCCCATCGTTTCTTGCAGCGGTGTCGTGACAGGATTTTCCTCGACTTGCAAATCGGCGGTGGCTTCATACGCGAGCAGGATGGCGACTTCGCGGATGAGTTCGCGAAATTTTTTCGGCTCGGTGTTGATGTCACGCATCTTGGTAATTTTATGGCGGATGAGTGGATGATTGGAAACGTGGACGCGGGGATGGGTCATGGAACTCCTTTATTAAAATGGAGATTGGAGAATGGAGATTGGAAATTGGGTGATTAGGGCATTGGGTGATTGGGATTATTCGGGAAACCAAAATTTTTCGGCGTGAATGATTTCTACGGATTCTGCCAATTGCAAGGGTTCGTAAATACCCGTATAAAAAACCAACCCTTTGTAACTTGTGAGATACCAGTGTGCGGTCTTTTTGAAGAGTCCTTCGTCCTTGAAATAGACGACGAGGGGCTCGGGATTTTTTGCAAGAATGTTTTGAAATTCATCTGCTCCAATCCAAATCAGCGCGCCGTTTGATTTATATGCGCGCGCCTGCGGCTGCAATCATTGCTCCACTTGCGGCTGCCATGTTGAATTCCTCCTGTGCGTTTTATCAGGATATGTGATTTGAGTATACAAGAAAACAGGTAAACAAGTAATTGTGTCACTTGCCTACCTGTTCACTGCTCACTGATTACTGTCCACTGATTACTTTTTCTTGGGCAATGGTTTGAACGACGCGATGGGCAATTCCATTTGGGCATCCTCATCGTCGTCTTGAACTTTTGCTTTGGCTTTTGGCGGCGCGGGTTTTTCTTTTTTGGATTCTGCTTGTTGTGATTTCACGCGCGCGGATTTTTTCGCGGACGCTTTTTCTTTTTTCGCAGCGGCTCTTTTTTCTGTTTTCTTTTCTACCTGTTTCCGTGTAGCCGCTTTCGCCTCTGCTTTTTTCTCTTTGCTGCCGCCATTGTCCGACGCGTGACCATTGCTGCTTGCGGAAATTTTTTCGGGCTTGCTTTCTTTTTTGTCTTCGGACGCGCCCTCTGCCTGCCCCACCAATGAGGTAAGGCGCGTAATCGCATCGCTGTCTTTGAGGGTGACAAATAATTTTGCTTTGCCGCCGCGCGAACTCTTGGCGACATTTTCCGCGCGCACGCGCACGTTCAAACCGCTTTGCGCGACGAACATGACATCTTCGTCAAGCGCCGCGATGCGCGCGGCAGCGAGTCCCCCGGATTTGTTGTCGGGCGCGAATACGGTGACGCCTTGCGTGTAACGTCCTTTGACAGGAAATTCTTTTAACGCGATGCGTTTCGCAAAACCGCGCGCGCTCGCGACGACGAGCCACGCATCTTTTTCTACCACGTCAAGCGAAATTACTGTATCATTTTCCGCAAGTTTGATTGCCCACACGCCTGCGGCGGCGCGTCCCTGCACGGGAACGCTGTCCTCTTCAAACCGCAGCGCTTGACCTTGCGCGGTGGTGATGACGAATTCGCCGCCGCCTTGCGTCAGGTACGCCCAGCCCAGTTCTTCGCCTTCGCCGAGATTGATGGCGCGCGTGCCACCCGCTTGAATGCTTGCGAATTCTTCGAGCGTGGTGCGTTTGATTTTGCCTTGCGCGGTGGCAAGAGTCACAAAACGATTTGCGCGGTCGCCGTTGAACGCGATAAGACCGATAAATTTTTCTTCGCCTTCAAGTTGATTCGCAAGGGAAACGCCGCTCGGATTGCGCGCGACATCGGGAACATTCGTCAAGCGCATCGGGAGCGCGCGCCCGCGATTGGTAAAGAGTATGAGACTGTCTGTCGTGTTCGCGGTGAGCAGCGAAATCGTGGGGTCGTCGCTGCGTTCGGTGACGCCGTTCACGGCATCGCTGCGCGTGCGGCGATATTGTGACGTGGGCGCTTTTCGCAGGACGCCCTCGCGCGACAACGTGACAAGCGCGATGCCTTCTTCCGCGCCCGCGACTTCTGCGCCTGCTTTGAATTCGGTTTCGGAGGTCTGCGCGATAAAGGTGCGGCGCGAATCGCCGAAACGTTCTTTGAGGTCGGAGCATTCTTCTTGAATGACGCCGAGAATTTTCTTGGGATGCGCGAGCAGGTCTTGGAGATATTTGATGCGTTTGCGAATTTCCGCGAGTTCGTCCTCGATTTTTTTGCGTTCCAACGCGGCGAGGCGGCGCAGCTGCATGTCGAGAATCGCGGTGGCTTGCAATTCCGAAAGTTTGAAACGTTTCATCAAGCGTTCGCGCGCTTGGTCGGCGTCTTGCGACTGACGAATGGTGCGAATCACTTCGTCCAAATTGTCGAGCGCGATTTTCAAACCTTCGAGAATGTGCGCGCGCAATTTCGCGCGTTCGAGTTCAAATTCGGTGCGCCGCGTGATGACCTGTTGGCGATGCTGGACAAAAAGTTGCAGCGCGCGTTTCAATGAAAGCACGCGCGGTTCGCCGTCCACAATCGCGAGCATGTTGACGCTGAATGCGCTTTGCAGCGCGGTGTATTTTAGCAGCGCGTTGACGACAGGCGTGGCGTCAATCCCCCGCTTGAGTTCAATCAAAACGCTCATGCCCTGCCGGTCCGACTCGTCGCGCAGGTCGCCGATTTCTTCAATCTTTTTGTCGCGCACGAGTTCGGCAATGCGTTCGATGAGCGAAGATTTATTGACCTGATACGGAATTTCGGTGACGACGATGCGCGTGCGTCCGCCGCTAATCGGTTCGGTGTGAATTTTGCCGCGCACGACGATTCGCCCGCGTCCCGTCGCGTATGCTTCCTTGATGCCGTCGGTGCCGAGAATGATGCCGCCCGTCGGAAAATCAGGACCTTTGACGAATTGCATCAAGTCGTCGGGTTCGATGTCGTCAATTTTGTTCCAATGGTCAATGAGATAATTTATCGCGTCACAAATTTCGGAAAGGTTGTGCGGGGGAATGAGCGTCGCCATCCCAACCGCGATGCCGTTGCCGCCGTTGATGAGCAGATTCGGCACTTTGCCGGGCAGCACGCTCGGTTGTTTGAGCGTGTCGTCAAAGTTGGGATAAAAATCCACCGTGTCCATGTCAATGTCGGCGAGCAATTCTTCGGCGAGTTCGGTGAGACGCGCCTCCGTGTACCTCATAGCTGCCGGTGGGTCGCCGTCAATAGAGTTATGAACGAACACCCCGCACGAAAGCAAAAAGTTGTGGTGCTCGTCAACGGTGATGTCATAGACATCCGCGCGTTCTGCCAGAACACGCGCGCTGATAACGCGATGGTTGTAGGTGACCGCCGCATCAATCAAATCATCTACATCGTCAAAATATGCAATTGCTTTATCAAAGTGTGGAATCCAATTTTCTTTGCGCTCTGCTTCGTAGAGTTCAGCACTAAAATGGGCGGATCCGTATTGATGAATCAGAGAAGAAACGTACCGCGCAATTCTTGAGTGCATGACCTGGCGTTGATGATTTGGGTCGCGCCAGCGTTCCAGCAACACTCGTTTTGCCTTGGCAGTCAGGTCTCCCATCATGTTCGGATTCGTTGCTATGCGGCGGACGTTACTTGCGCGAACGGCTTGAGATTGCGCCTCGCGAAATTCTGGTGCCTCGCGTTGGCGCGCGATTTTTTCACGATGCTTCTGACGCGCAGTAGGTTGCGCCCAAAAAGCGCGCGTCATGTTGGAAAAATGGTTCTCATCAAACTTGGCGCGATACTCTGGATCTTGCCAAAGTCGCTTCGCATTTTCGCTCAAGAACGAACGCAATCCTTCAGATGCCATTGCTTGCGAAATTGCCTCGACAATTGCACCGCGTTTGTCTGCATCGCGCCACATTGCGCGACTCGATTCGGAAATGATTTTCGCGACACGCTCTTTTTCTTGGGCTGTCAACGGACGCTTTTCGATGCCTCGCAATGCTTGACTCATTTTGGCGCGATAGTTTTCATTGCTCCAAAGTTCTCGCATTCGTGAAGAGATTTCGGCGCGCTTGCTTGGATTCGCAAAATGTTTTTTCAATGCAGGGACAATGCGCTGCCCATTTGCCGCGCGGAATGTTTCATCACGATTCTGTGAAATAAAGCGTTGACGCCGCTCTTCCCGCACTTCAGGATGTTCGTCATAGTAATTTTGAACACCTTTACGTTGCGCCAATCGGAAATTTTCATCTTGCCACAGTGTCGCGAGGTGTTCGGCATGGAGATGGAGGTGTTCGAGAAAATCCATTCGTTCGATGTTATCGGGACGGTTGTCAAAACGATGAAAGTTTTTATGATGTCGAACAAATGGACCTTTTTGAATTTTCACATCCTTGCGTTCGGCGTTGTAAGCATCCGCCAAATGATGCACAAATTCATACTCACCCGATGAAGGTTGCTTGACGCGCAAATACTCGTTCAAGCCCTCTTTGACAGGCGCCGTATCAAAGTACGCGGGCATCAAACTATCTTCCGATGTGAGATATTGCGCCTCTTTGTATGAGCCATCGCGCAACATGAAACGATGGTCAGGAGTGCAGCGAATCTTTTCGCCGCTGTCCAATGTCAATTCGACAAGTTGCGCGCGGCGGCGCGTGATGCGCGAATGACGCCCTTCTGCGACGACAATGTTTCGATTTGCGTCAACAGCATAGACGTAAAAAATTTCGTCCTTGGGCAATCGCGCGAGTTCGCGGAATGTTTTTTCGGTCCCGTCGAGCAATTTGATTTTGGTGTCGCCTGTGAAACAACCAAAATTTCCCTGCCCATCCACCAACCGATAGCGCATCGTGAAATCTTGCGCCATGCGAACGAGCGCATCGTACACGGACTGGTCGCCGTGCGGATGAAAACGTCCCAATACATCGCCGACGATGCGCGCGCATTTGCGCGTGGCGACATTGTGGCGCAGACCCATTTCGCCCATTTGATACAAGATGCGGCGTTGTACCGGTTTCAAGCCATCGCGCACATCGGGGAGCGCGCGCGAAGTAATCACACTCATCGCGTAATCGAGATACGCGGTCTGCATTTCGTCGCGAATGTCAGTAGGTTTGATGGTGCCGATTTCCATAAGTGAGGAATGAGGGATGAGGAATGAGGGATGAGTAGGGGCAACGCTTTATGCTTGCCCACTTTCATCCGTCAAACGTCAAACGGAAAATTTTATTTTAAAGTTGAAATTTTGTGCGCGGGGGATTATACACGAAAAGAATAAATGTGCTAGAGAGATAAAACAATTGACGGGAAAAATGAGATTGACCGCGCGCGTGTAAAATTTGGGGCGACAAAGAAAACGCTGCGGCAGCGACCTCCTTCGCGCGGGAAGGTACAGAAAAGGTACATTCAGAGATTCTAAAATGCCGCGCCCTTCGTTTTATCTGTGCTCCGCTCCACATGATTGTCCAGGGACATTTGAACTTGATGTTTGGATGCGCTCTGGCAAAAGGGAGTTCCGATGAAATTGGTTCGAACCATTCTCGTGATGCTCGTCGCCGTTGCCTTGTTGCTGGGAACAAGCACATTCACCGCGTTCGCCGCCGAAGGACCGGGCAGCAATCCCGCGACGGCGATGTATATTGACAATGTAGCTCACTCGATTCCCGGTAAATCAATGCAGTACTATCGCTTTGAGTACGCGGGAGACAATTCGACAATTCAGCTGAACCTGGTGAATGGCGTAAGGGGCAATGTGGCGTTTAATGTGTACACCCCCGAACAAATCAATGAGAGTACGTGGTGGCTGCTGCCGCCGATTGGACGCGGCACCGCGCCGAGCTGTTACCAGCCGGCAAATCCTGACCGTGACCCGATATGCAGTCCCTTTGCGTCAGACCTTGTGTGGGTCGGCAAGTTTTATACCCCCGGCACGTACTATGTCGAAGTGCAAAACTTGAGCGAGCAGCCGCAAAACTTTACGCTGGAAATTCGCGGAATCAGCGTGCGGCTCTGTCCCGTTTCCGCACAACTCTGCCCGCCCATGAAACTGATTCCGAATTCGTGACACAATAGAATAGTACATGTTGAGAGAGGGCGAAGGGTCCTCTCTCTTTTTTTCGATTACGCCGCGTTCAAATCGCGCAAAAGCCGATTGATGGCGTTTTGATACAACAACGGATTTGTCCAGTTGCGAAAATCCCCGATGTGGCGTTGGCGGATGTCGTACGCCCATTGTTCGGTGGTCTCAAAGATCGCGTCATCGAGACGAATGGGAAAGAGGACAACGCGTTTTTGCTGTTTTTCTTTATCCAACGCGCGTTCTACTTCGCGACGCACCCATGCGCGGTCAATCGAATGTTTAGAGAGAACGAGAATGAGTTTGTCGTGCGTTTCGATGGCTTGTGCGATGGATTCTTCAATCGGGTCGCCGATTTTCAAATCTTCGGGCGCGAACCACACGCGCACGCCGTTTTCTTGCAAATGTTGATGCAGCATTTTGGCGAACGATTCATCGGCGGACGCGTACGAGATGAACGCGGAATAGTACTGAATGGGTTTGCCGACGAGCGATTTGGCGAGCGCAATCATGTTTTCAGGGAGACCTGCGCCGCGCAGAAAAATTTCCGGAATGTTGCCGCCGGAAAGAAACAGGGTATCCACGCCCAACGTGGAGGGACTGGAATGCTCGACTTGCTCAAGTCCTTTGGCATGGCTCAAATCCACATTCCCAAAGACCGTCAAGCCGAGCGTTGCGCGAGAAAAATCCGCACCGCGCAAATTCGCGCGCGAAAGATTTGCGCCGTTGAGACTTGCTTTGCGAAGCGACGCGTTGCGCAAATCCGCGCCGCTCAAGTCCGCGCCGCCGAGATGCGCGCCGCGCAGATTCGCGTGATGCAGCGCGGCTTTGCGGAGATTCGTTTCATACAACAGCGCGTCGGTGAAATTTACGCCGTCCAAACGCCGCAATCGCAAATACGCGCCCTTGAGGTCGGGAGTGATGTCGCGGTGCTTGAGCCGCCACGCGTTCCAGGCGTCAACGCTCTGTTTGAGTTTGGCAAGATGGTCACGGTTAGCCATGCGAAGGAATGACGAAGGACGAAGGACGAATGACGAACGACGAAGGACGGATGCGAAATGGATGGAATCAGGTTCGAGTTGAATTGGCGTTTAGGTCGCGGAGCAAACGGTTCATGGCGTTTTGATACAACAACGGATTTGTCCAATTGCGGAAATCGCCGATGTGCCGTTTGCGAATCTCGTACGCCCATTGTTCCGTGGTTTCAAAAACGGCATCGTCGAGCCGAATGGGAAAGAGTACGGTCTTGCCGCGCTGGTTTTCTTTTTCGACGGCACGCGCAAACTCGTGTCGAACCCACGCGCGGTCAATCGAATTTTGTGAGAGCACAATGATGAGTTTGTCGTACACGTGAATCGCCCGGTCAATCGAATCTTGAATCGTTTCGCCGATTTTCAAATCTTCGGGCGCGAACCACACGCGCACGCCGTTCATTTGCAAATCGTTGTGCAAGCGCCGCGCGAAATGCTCGTCCTGCGAAGAGTACGAAATGAACGCGGAATAGTACTGAATGGGTTTGCCGACGAGCGACTTGGCAAAGGTAATCATCGTTTCGGGTACGCCGCAACCGCGCAAGAAAACTTCGGGGATATTGCCGCCGGAACGATAGAGCGTATCAAAATCCAAACTCGAAGGGGATTGGTGTTTGACGGCGCTCAGCCCTTGCGCGGCGGACAAGTCTTCGCCAATAAATACACTGCGCCCGATTTCCGCGCCCATCAAGTCGGTGCGCGCAAAATTGACGCGTTCAAATGTGGTGTTGCGTAACGACGCGTTTTGAAAGTTGGCTTGTTCGAGATTCACCACCGTGAACGTTGCGCCGATGAATACCGTACGCGAGAGATCGGCTTGAACAAAGCTGGTTTCGCTGATTTGAGCCGCCGCGAGACGCGCACCCGCCAGGTTCGCGCCGCGCAAATTCGCGCCGAACAGAATGATGCCTTCCAAATTCGCGCGCGGCAATTCTGCGCCGCTCAGGTCAACGGGATAACCCAGCATCGGCAGAGTATCGCGATTGAAAATGCGGTACTCGTCCAGTGTAAAATGCGCGCGCACCCAGTTGTTCCAGAGAGAGATATTTTTTTCCGCGAGCGCATTTTCAAGAATTCCGAGGTCGTTCGAGTTTGCCATACGACAGATGCCCGGCTGCGAAACGCGCAAAATTTTAGCACGCCGCGCGCTGTCGTGTCAATGAACGCGCGCGGCGTGATGAAAAACACAATCTGTGATGCGCTGTGTCCGGTCCGTTTTATTCCAAGCGCGCGAGGATGTTGGCGATTTCGTCGGACGAAAATGCGCGCATGGTGACGGTGCGGATGTTGCCTTGACGCGCCGCGCCGAGCAAGAAACGATTGATGGTGTCGTCGTCGGGCGCTTCGGCAATCATCACCGCATCGTACGGACCCATCGTCCACCACTCGGCTAAAAGTTTGACGCCTTCGCGTTGCGCAATGTGTGCGGCAGATTTTACACGCGCAGGGTCATCTTTGATGGTGCGCGCGCCCTGGTCGGTCAGGTTGATGAGACTGATATAGACTGCCATAGCTTGCTCCTGTGTTGCCTCCTCGCTGAATTGTAGCACCAAGTCGCGTGCGTGCTTTATCCAATTTTGTTGTTGCCGATTCCGAGCTAGACGCACAAGCAAATAAAAAACCGCGCCTCTCGTGAGACGCGGTTTCTATTTCTTACTGACCTCTGATGACTGATTACTGACGACTCGGTCTAGTAATCGGGCATCGGCGGCGCGGCGGGACCGGCTTTTTCTTTTTCCGGCGCGTCGGTAATCAACGCTTCGGTGGTGAGAATCATCGCGGCGATGGACGCGGCGTTTTGCAACGCGCTGCGCGTCACTTTCGCGGGGTCGGCAATGCCGGCGGCGAGCAAATCTTCGTATCCTTCGGTCATGACGTTGAAACCGATGTTCGGATTGTTTTGTTCTTTTTGATGGCGGCGCACTTCACCGACAACTACAGCGCCATCTTCACCCGCGTTTTCTGCAAGTTGGCGCAGCGGTTCTTCGAGCGCGCGTTTGAGAATGGCAACACCGGTGCGGACATCGCCTGACAACGCGCCGTCGCCTTTGATGAGCTTGTCGAGCGCGGGGGCAATGTTCACGAGCGCGACGCCACCGCCGGGAACAATACCTTCTTCAACTGCCGCACGCGTGGCGGACAAGGCATCTTCGACGCGGTGTTTCTTTTCTTTGAGTTCGGTCTCGGTCGCGGCACCGACGCGAATCACGGCAACGCCGCCCGAAAGTTTCGCGAGGCGTTCTTGCAATTTTTCGCGGTCATAATCGCTGGTGGTTTTTTCCACTTGCGCTTTGATTTCGTTGATGCGACCTTGAATTTCTTTGTCCTTGCCGCGCCCTTCGATGATGGTGGTGTCGTCTTTGGTGGAAACCACGCGGCTCGCTTGACCGAGGTCGCTGATGTTGGTCGTTTCGAGTTTGCGACCCATTTCTTCGGTGATGACGTTGCCGCCCGTGAGGATGGCAATGTCGCGCAGCATTTCTTTGCGGCGGTCACCAAAGCCGGGGGCTTTGACGGCGAGAACGTTCAAGAGACCGCGCAGTTTGTTCAACACGAGCGTCGCGAGCGCCTCGCCTTCAATGTCTTCGGCAATGATGACGAGTTCGCGTTTGCCCATCTGCACGAGTTTTTCAAGAACGGGAACGATGTCCGTGTGCGCGGTAATTTTCTTGTCCGTAATGAGAATGTACGGGTCGGCGATGTCGGCTTC
>CALMZO010000065.1 GCA_937870825.1 uncultured Chloroflexota bacterium
ATGTGGAAATGGCAAATCGTTTCATGGCAAGAAGAAATTTTTGTGCGAGCGAGAAACCAGCGCGTCGGATTTACCGGTGCCGCAACTCTGTGCCATCGCGAGAATGGGCGATGGCTTACGCTCTATATTCATATTGACGATGCCAACGTGCCGATAGGCGCGCAGCGCGCCAAGTTTGTGCGTTGGATGCGCGCACAACAGGAATCCGCCGCGTTCGACTCGGAAGGAAATTTGATTCTGTCCCCGCTCGGCATCCTCGCGCATGATGCATACCGTTTGAATGAATACGTGACCATGTTTCGAGCGGTTGCCCTTGACCAACATCTCGTCGTGCCAAACATTTATCTCGCACTTGACGAAGACGTTAAAGCAACGCGCGGCAATCCCACACAACCGATTTGGTACAACGTCAACACCGGCGAAAACAAAATGTTTCTTGCGGATGAACACGGCTTTGAAGGTGAATTGTCCACATCTGGTTGGCGCCCCATCTGTCCGCGCGTGAAACACGGAAAAAATTCTTTGCTTGCGCCTGCCTCTGTGATTGAACCGAATGGCATTGCGTTGGACGAACTCGCAGTGATGGTGTTGACGCTTTCGGACACAGACCACCGTCTTATACGTCTCATCGCCGAACACCCGCTTCTCTCGGCGCAAGACATGACGCACTTGACGAATCGCTATCCATCACAAATTGCGACAGCGCTTGTACGCTTGGTCAAATTCGGATTGGTGGAACGAATCACGATTCCCGCGCATGAGACGCTAATGGAATCCGCAGAGGTGGAAACTGATAAGCGCAAACTCCAACGCAAACGCGAAACTCATTTTTACCTTGTCACGGAATGCGGGGAACGCTACTTGACTGCGGTAGATGGATTCGCAACTGCGCTCGCACAATATCGCCGGGTGAAGATGTGGTCACCCGAACAAATCCAGCGGCGCGTGCGCGAATGGACACACACACGTTTGGCAAATCTATTGTTTGTAAAACTGACACGCGCGGCTCACGCGCGCGGGTTTGAATTGGAATGGGTTCCCGAAAACGAGAGTCGTCTTTATTTTTCGTTGAATGGAGAGCGGCGCGCTTTTTTGCCTGACGGACGCGGAGTGTTAGATGCGGGCGACAAGCACATTCATTTTGTGGTGGAGATTGACACAACGCGTAGTAACGCCGACAAGCTGCGTCGCAAAATCGCGCGCTGTTATGCCAGCGTCGTCGCGCGCCTCGTTCCTGACAACGTTGAAGAGAAAACTACGATTTTGTTTATCACCCACAGCACGGAACGAATGAACCACCTGCTGCAAATTGCGCGCGAGATTGAAATCGAGATGGACCCAACGCGAACCAGTTTGCGCCGCGTCGCGCCGATTCTGTTTGGGCAGCAGCAGATGATTTTCAATCCACGTGAGACGGTTGACCGGGCGAATTGGGTGGATTTGGATGGGGAGCGGGTGTGTTGTTTTTCTGAGTTTGAGGCACTGCCCGAAACAGATGGCTGGAGTCGAACAGGCAGCGTGCCTTATGGCGCATGAGTGTTTGGGTTCCGACCTCTCGTTGCAAACTTGAACAATGACCGCGCGTGGGAATTGAGCGGGGATTCAACGGGATATGATGTGGAGCGTTACACCCAATTGTTATTGCGCTCGGTAGAGACAGTCCTTGCGCCGTTCCGAGTCAATGCCAAAATGCTGCGTGACCATTTGACGCGCGCATTGCCGATGCCAGCAATGCAAAAACAAATCGCAGCGAAGGCGGCAGTGTATTGGGGACCGTTGTTTGAGTGGAGAGAAACCACTACTCAAGTTAGCGCGAATCAAAAATAGAGTTCTTGATACTATGACGATTTACTTTCAAGTTTCTCAAGAGAGAGAGTTCCATAGGTTTGTCTGTCACGCCCCGTATAGTATTCACCTTCGAGAAACTCTCGATGATTTTCTTTCCGATACCGCAGGCGAGCCGTTCCTCTGTGAGTATGCATCGTGAATTTTGCATCGGAACGCGGCTCGTTCATATATTCGTACACGAGGACTTGTCCGAATGGGTCTGCGGTCAGAATTGCAGCGACAACACTGTGCGATTTTGAGGATTCCGTTTCAAAAGTAATACAAAGGTTTGTCCAGTGCTGCTGAATTGTTACGCGCACATTGTGGCGCATCTCGTGCGAGTCATAATTAGAAGCGAGAAAGCCAGTCCAATGTCCTTCAAAGGAAGGAACTTTGACCAACCCCATTTTTGCCCATAGAGAAAACCGCCATACAAATTGATTGAATAGGAAATAGAAGATGCCATAAAGACCCATTACCGAAGGCGCGTCAACCCACCAAGGAATCGTTACTTGTGCTGCTGTGATGAGCTGACTAAAAAGCCATGCGACAAGAATACTCAACGCGGCAAGCAAAAAAAGAATGTGGAGACGTTCTTGCGAATCTGTGGCGTAAGGATGCATTAACAAGTTCCTTTATTGCCAGTTGTTCCAGAGGGCAATCATTACATCAACAAATTGCTTTGCATTTTCGCTAGACCATTGTTCGGGAGTATTGCCAAAGAGCCACACCAGCCCATTTTGGCACACGAATTTTGAAAAATCGGATTCATGTAGCCAATTGACGACATTGCAAAACGTATCCCGATAACTGACACCAAAGCAACCATCTGGAACATTGTAGAGTAAACCCTGTAAGAAATAGGATGGCGCAAGGTCATCCGCAATTTTCTTGCGATCTACTAAATAGGTGCGCGCGTTCTTGAAGAGACGAACTGTTGGCTTGAACCAATTCGTCCGACCATTTTTTGCAACCCCATTATCGTAGTGTTGCTTTGGATAATTCACGACCCAGCGATCCTCGCTTGGCACATAAAAGGTAATTCCTTCATCATAGGATTGGTCCAACAGATTACGAAACCGCTTGTAACGGCGATACTGCAATGCGACAACCACATCGCAAGGCAGATACGGAGTTTTTACTTTCAGACATTTCCGCCCTTCGCTGGCGTTGGCAACCCCGTAAAAGTTTTGGAGCGCTTTGAGGGCATCGTCTTTGAGATTGCGCCACGTATAGGTGGCATTAGAAAACGACTGTTTATAGGCAATTTGCTCGGATTCGGAAAGAGCTGAAATATCGCGATGGAATGACGCATTCAACTGAACCACAAGGTCCACATCACTATCACCGCGAATATTGGTATCATTTTTATACGAACCTTGCAAATACATTTCGAGATCATTCGCGTCCATCCATTTTTTCAACGGTGATGTTTCCCATGCCAATGCGCGTCGAACAGACTCGTGTGTTTGCTTCGCCCTTGTCTGAGGACCAGGGTTTGACCATGTTTGCAATTGCGATTCAGAGATGCCCATAAGAAATGCCCTCCTAAAAAAAATGCTCGCCTGAAATCGGCGAGCATCATTGCTAGAACTGATTTTCTATATGGTAGCACAACTGTTCTTTGAGGTCAATACTTTTTTTCAAAAAAGTTTTTCACAACTCTCCCCGAAACGCCCGCGCCAAAATCGCCTGCTCCACTTTTTCCGCGCGCCGCCGCGCAATCTCTATCGCGCGTTCAATTTGCTCCGCTTGCGCGAACAATGACTCGACGCGTTCGACGATGCGTTGTTGTTCCGCGAGTGGTGGTAATGGAATTGGAATTAACATGACCCTTGCGCGATTCAATGCAGGTTGCGCGCCGCCAGAACCACCTTCACGCGTTTCCGCATAGCGAGACACAAGCCAGTAAAATACGTACTCGGATGGAATCGGTGTACTCGCGCAATGAATAGCCGCAACGTTTTGATTATTGGCAGCAGAAATCTCAAGAATAGCAGACTGCCCTCTGGTCTTGCCCTCGCCAATCATAGCCAATAGTACAGTTCCTCTTTGGTTGATTTTTGCGCTACTGTTCTGAACTCCTAATTCTGTAATTTTTTCACGCGTTTCTTTTATTCGCGTGAAAGACACTTCCCCCGAACTGACCCAAGGAGTGTTCCCATTCCAGTACTCGGGCTTTTTTCGTGACGGCGTACCACCCAAAGTTATCTCGAAAATTTCTCCAAGACTTGTCCAAATCCACCCTTGAGGCAACTCTCCCAACTCGCGCGTATTCGGCGGTTCCGCTTCCACAAATTTCGCTTTTGTCGAGTCTTTGCCTTTCGCGCGTGAGTCATTTTCCCATTTTGCGCGTCGTTCGTTGCGAATTCGTTCAAGCAAAATAGATGCAGGTTCATCATTCGCATCGCGTTCGGCGAGTTCACCGCGAAACGCGGCAGACAACACCGCTTGTCGAAATTTTTTCAACAGCGGTTCGGCGCGCTCCAACGCGGCGCGTGCCGTGCGCGCTTCGGCAAAAAGCGATTCGATTTTTTTGACGATGCGATGTTGTTCTGCGGGTGGTGGAAGAGGAACTTCTAGTGACCAAAAAATTTCAGGGTTGATATGCGGTATTCCCGTGCCGCGCGTGTTCGAGTTGATCTCATCGTAATTGAAATGAAGGAAAAAACGCAAAAAGTCTTTGTTGATATCAAGAGGCGATAATCCTGCAATAGTTGAACCTAACAAGCCACGCATGCCTTTTCCCGCGAGACCTGCGCGCGCTCCGTCCCATACTATCAATACATCATTCTCATCACTTGGAACGCCAAAATTCGCGTTGGCATATCTTTTGATGATTCCTTTTTCAAATGCTTCAATGTCAATGTAAGGAAGACTTTCAGCCGTCGGGGATTCATCAAACTGAGATGGCTTTTTGCCTTTCTTCATTTGAACAAGGCGTTGCAATTTTTCCCATCGCCATCCATCAGGCAACTCGTACAATTCCACACTCACTGTATCAATCTCCGATCTCCAATCTCTGATTTTTTGCGATTGGCGAACATTAGGTATAATTAGCGAACGTTAGAGAGAAAGGTTTCAATCTATGGCAGAAAAGCAAAACCCTACGGTACGAATTGTCACGGCGACCGAGGCACAGAACAAGTTCGGCGCACTCCTCAAACGCGCGTATGCCGCTGCCGAACATTTGATTATCGAGCGCGATGGGATTCCCGT
>CALMZO010000066.1 GCA_937870825.1 uncultured Chloroflexota bacterium
CGCAATGGAACTACACCATTTCTCCGCGTTTACAGTCAACCCTCAATTGACGCGGGAAGTTATACTTTTATGAACCCATAGGTCATCACTTTACCATTCTTATCAATGAATGTTCGCGGAAGCAATGTCGGATTTTGGACCTGACCAAATTCTTGACAGAGGATATATGGCACTTTGACAATTTGTTTTGGCGTTGCAGCTGTGCCATCGGGATTTGTATAGCGCTGCGTCTCCATTCCCAATTCGCCTTTGTCAAGCAGCTCGAGAATTTGATCAAACTTGATAAAGTAACCGCGATCATAAAACAAATGCACAACATAAATCGGAACATGATATGTGCTTTGCCAGATTTGCAAACGCGGAATGTCCTCTTCTTTCACAATGATTGTCGGAACAATTCCTGCTGCCTTTAGGCGGCCCTTATTCTTACCTCGAATGAACCGTGAAAAGGGTTTGCCAAAGCCAGGCATCTTTTCTGTCACCCACAGACTATTTTCGATTTCCAGCGCAGCGTATGCCTTTCCGATAATATCGGCAAACCGCGTGGATTCTATCACTGCGGCTTGCTCCAGGTTGCCCAGCCGCTGCAACAGTTCGCCTTCTACGCGTTGAAATATTGTGGCATCATATAACAAGAGATCAGGGCGCTTGCCTTCTGCTCTGAGTTGATCCAAACGTTCAAAAAAATGTTCGAGTTCGACTGGATCTTCAGGCGCAACGGTTGATGGTCCATACGGTAAGACGCGGAAATTCGACGTGTCATTCAGCGCACGGATCACAACCTCTTCAGACCAACGTCCCTGCGACCAGCGCATCAAAAAGTCACTGCCGCGCAGACGACGCGGATTGATTAGGAAATCCAGTGACTCTGAAGTTTCAAATTCTGGCGCGATGAACTCCCACTGTAGATCGCTTATCGAGAGTTGAAGAAATTGATGGAAGAAATCAGTATCGTGATTAGATTTCATTTTCTGTTTTCCTGTTGTTGAATCGGATCAAAATACGTTTCTTTCAACTCTCCCCGATGCGCCGCCCACGCGTGTTCCGCCCAACCAATTCCCGCGTGTGCTAACGGTGCGGGCAATGCGTCGCGCGCGAAAAATCCCGCGTTCAACGCTTCATGCGGACGAATCGAAATCTCGCCTGTGTCGAGCCGACAATAAAAAATCAGCGAATAGAGTTGTTGGTCAAGGTCTTGTTCAAGTAACCGGCGAATGTCGTATACTGCAATCAAGCGTAACGGTGTGACATGCAAGCCCGTTTCTTCGAGCACTTCTTTGACGACGACTTCGGCGGGGGAATAGCCCACGTCCGCCCAGCCGGTCGGAAAGAGCCACGTATGGCTCGGACGCTCAATCAGCAGCAATTCGTCGCGGTCATTGAACACAATTCCGCCGACGCCGACTTTTGGAGTAACATAGCCCGCAACGCCGCTGCCCACTTCGCCGCGCCATTTTTCATACAACGCGTTGGTGAGGTTTTCATCGCGCGATAAATTCGCGCGCGTTGTCGCCATCTGCGCGCCGAGTTCCAAAATTTCTTGGTAGCGTTCGCGGTCATACACGGAGGGACTAAAGGCGATGCCCGTTTGTGCGATGGCGCGCAGGCGTTGGACCCACAAATTCAGCTGTTCATCCAAAGACATGCGGCGATTATAGTCGAGAATTTTTTTCAGTGCTACAATCCGGTGTACTCATGAAATAGAATTTCACGGCACAACAGAGCATTTCAAAAAATCAGGGCGTTCTCTACCCTACGCACCGGTTTGTTTCGATGCTTTGTTTGCCTTTGAATGGGATTCGACGGAACAATGTCCTCAAACCCAACTCCCAACGGCGGAACGGAAACGAAATCTACCGCACGCGAACCGCGCGAAAATGTGTGGCATTATCGCGGCTATGACCTGCGTCCGCAAGATTTCACAACTGCGATGGTTCATTTTTATCGCGGCGAAATTCAGCGCGCGAATACGTGGCGCAATCGGCTGGATACCACGACGAACTGGGCAATTGTAACGACGGGCGCGATTATTTCGTTCGCGCTGTCCAATCCAAACAATTCGCCGGTGGTGCTGTTGATGAACATGGTCCTCGTCGCGACGTTTTTGTGGATTGAAGCGCGGCGCTATCGTTACTTTGAATTGTTCAGTTATCGCGTTCGTTTATTGGAAACGGACTTTTTTGCGGCGATGTTGGTGCCGCCGTTTCAACCCTCACCCGATTGGGCGGAAACATTGGCGACATCTCTTTTGCGTCCGAAATTTCCCATCAGCAATTGGGAAGCCATCGGCAGACGGTTGCGCCGCAATTATCTCGCCATCTTTGGCATTCTCACCGCCGTTTGGTTTTTCAAGCTCTACAGTCAACCGTTCACGGCGGTCACTTTTCAAACGTTTGTGAGTCGCGCGGAAATCGGACCCATTCCTGGGATTTATATTTTTACGGCGGGCGGAATTGTTGCGTTGGGACTGTTGTTGATGGCGTTAATCACGCTGACGTTGCACGAATCCACCGGCGAAGTTCT
Source organism: uncultured Chloroflexota bacterium (assembly GCA_937870825.1). Classification (GTDB taxonomy): domain Bacteria; phylum Chloroflexota; class Anaerolineae; order UBA4142; family SHND01; genus SHND01. The sequence goes on from CALMZO010000066.1 coordinate 2,524, forward strand.
CGACCAACCCAAGGTTTTCGAACGTTTGCAAATCAATCGCTTATTTCGTTCGACGACGCGCGACCGCGTATACGGCTCCGGCGTCTGGCAAAGACCGCACGCGCGCCGCGATGAATTTATGACCATGATTATTACGGACAAGGGCGCCGCCGTCGCGGAACGTGTGATGCAAGAGTTGAATCGCGGGGTGACCGCGCTGCACGGCGAAGGCATGTACACACAAAAAGCGCGCGAAGTTTTGATTTGCGCGTTGACGGAAACAGAAATTGACGATTTGAAACGCGCGGTGAATGAGGCAGACCCGCAAGGATTCGTCGTAGTGATGCCCGCGAGCGAAATTGCGGGGCGCGGGTTCGCGCCATTGGACGAAGATTGATTATTTTTGGAATGAATCCTTCTGCTGTATTTGTCCTCGCTGTTATTTTTATCGCCGCCATTCTTTTTATCAGTGAAAAACTGCGCGCCGATTTGGTTGCGATGTTGGTTTTGGTCGCGCTGGGGCTTTCGGGAATTTTGACGGCGCGCGAAGCACTCGCCGGATTCAGCAGTTCCGCTGTCATTACCATCCTCGGTGTTTTCATTCTCACGCACGCATTGGAAAAAACGGGCGTGACGCAAACGCTCGGGCTCGCGCTCGTGCGCGTTGGCGGCGCAACGGAAGGCGGCATGTTGCTCGCGTTGATGCTTGGCGGCGCGCTGCTTTCATTTTTTATGAACAATATCGCGGCGGGGGCGGTGCTGCTGCCTGCGGCGGTCGGCGTCGCGCGCGAACAAAAAATTTCTCCGTCGCGTTTGATGATGCCCCTCGCGTTTGGCACATTGCTTGGCGGCATGGCGACGCTGTTGACCACAAACACCATTTTGGCGAATGCAACGCTGCGCGCAAACAACCTCGATGGCTTTTCACTCCTTTCACTCGCGCCGTTCGGAATTCCGGCGGTGATTGTCGGCACGGCATACATGTACTTTATCGGACGGAGACTCTTGCCGCGGCGCGCACCGGCGGATTGGACGCGATTGATGCAAGCGGGGCGCGAACGGCTTGCGGATATTTATGGTTTGCGCGAGCGTTGGTTTCAAGCGCGTGTGCCGGACGCGTCGCCGTTATTGAACAAAACACTCGCAGAGGTTGGGCTCGGCGCGGTCATGGGCATCAACGTCGTCGCCATCGAAGACGCGTCGCATATGCGGCTTGCTCCGCCGCCGACCACGCGTTTGCGCGCAGGAGACAATTTATTTTTGCAAGCGCGTCGTGAACAAATCGAATCACTGCGCGCGCAAGGGTTGGAAGTTTTGGACGCGACGGCGGCGTTTGGTGAACTACGCAATGAAGAGATAGGATTGTTTGAGGTGGCGCTTGCGCCGCGTTCGAGTGCGCTTGACAAGACTCTGCGCGAGATTCATTTCCGGGATAAATTTGGCGTGAGCGTGATTGCAATATGGCGCGAAGGGCGTCCGCGTCGCGTGGGTGTTGGCGAAATGCGTTTGCAGCAGGGGGATGTGTTGCTCGTGCTTGGTTCGCGGCGACGCGCACAACTGCTGCAAGGGGAACCCGATTTTTTGGTGCTGCTGACAACGGCAGAGCAAGGCACAAAACGTTCCAAAGCAAAATACGTTGTGGGCATTATGGGCGTTGTATTGTTGGCGAGCGCGCTGGGAATGGTTCCGGTGGCAGAGGCGATGCTCGCGGGCGCGTTGGGCGTTGTGCTTGTCGGCGCGCTGACGATGGACGAAGCGTATCAAGCGATTGAATGGCGCACAATTTTTTTGATTGCAGGGATGTTGCCGCTTGGTGTGGCAATGACGAAAACGGGCGCAGCGCAATTCATCGCGGATGGCTTTATTCACAGTTTGGGCGGTTCCGGCGCGTTTGTGGTTTTACTGTTGCTGATGCTGGTGACAATTGGTTTAACGCAAGTGATGACGGGGCAGGCGACGATAACGATTCTCGCGCCGATTGCGTTCGCGACCGCGCAAGGGTTGGGCAGTAATGCGATTGCGTTTGTCGCGGGCGTGGCGTTGGCGAGTTCGATGGCGTTCATTACGCCGCTTGGTCATCCGGTCAACTTGCTGGTCATGGGGGCGGGTGGTTACAAGTTCAAAGATTATGTGCGCGTGGGGGCTCCATTGACCGCGCTGCTCTTGGGACTCTTTGCGCTTTTATTCTCTGTATGGTATGGGTTGTAGATGACTCTCAATCAGTGGATTGTTATTGCGATTGTCGCGCTCGTCGCCGCAGCGCTCATCATCATAGCGGTTCCGCGACAAAAACGCGCGCTGCCGTTTGAAGTGGTTATGGGGCTGGCAACATGGCTCGTTGCCGCGTTGAGTGCGTGGCTCCTTTGGGGCGCAACACAGTCGTTGCGCGCGTTACAATTTCTCGCGCTCTTGTCCATCGCCGACATTCCGTTGTTGGCATTGCTCGTCGGCGCGTTCAGCGGCGCACTGGTGTTGACGATTCCTTTGTGGTTGATGGACCGCTTTGCGAATTACGATGCGCAAGATGAGGAACCGTAGGCATGGAGTTTGTCGAAATCCCGCGCGGCAATTTGGTGATGGGCGACAAGCGTTTGCGCGACGCGTCGCCGCAGCATCGCGTGGAACTGAACGCGTTCGCCATTGGAAAATATCCGGTGACGAATGGCGAGTACGCGGAGTTTATCGCGGCGGGCGGGTACGCCGACGAATCGTATTGGACGGCGATGGGTTGGAAATGGATGCGCGGGCGCATCGGGCAGGAACCCGCGCCGGGCTTTTGGCATGAGCCGCGTTTGAATCAAGCGCGTTATCCTGTGGTGGGCGTTTCGTGGTACGAAGCCGTCGCGTTTTGTAATTGGCTGAGTGAACATGACAACGCGCGTTATCGTTTGCCGAGTGAAGCGGAATGGGAATACGCGGCGCGCGGCGAAAACGATGCGCGCAATTTTCCATGGGGCGAAAAATTTGAACGCGGGCGCGCGAACACGGCGGAAGCGGGGTTCGGCGGCACGACGCCCGTTGCCCATTTTCCTGCGGGCGCGAGTCCGTTCGGCGTGTGGGACATGGCGGGTAATGTTTTCGAGTGGACATTATCTAAATGGGGCAGCAATTGGCAAGCGTTACAATTTGTCTATCCCTATCGTATAGAGGACGGACGCCAAGACATTGAAAGCAGCGGCGCGCGCGTGATGCGCGGCGGCTCGTGGTTCAATCCCTATCCGGAAGCAATGTGCGCGTATCGTTCGCGCTACTTGGCGGGTTCGCGCGGAAGTAATATCGGATTTCGTGTGTTAAAAATATGAATTCAATCATTCACGTTTCGAATCTCGTCAAACGCTACAAAAATACGCAAACGAACGCGGTGGACGAAATTTCGTTTGACGTTGCGCCGGGCGAATTTTTTGTATTGCTCGGTCCGAACGGCGCGGGCAAGACGACGACGATTTCGATTTTGACGACGACGCTCGCGCCCTCTTCGGGACAGGTGGACATCGCGGGACATGACCTCGTGCGTGACCCGAACGGCGTGCGCGAAAGTGTCGGCATCATTTTTCAAAATCCCTCACTCGACCAAAATCTCACCGCCGAAGAAAATGTGCGCTTGCACGCGACCATGTACGGATTGTATCCGTTTCGTCCTACGTATTGGCTCATGCCGCGCGCGTACAAGAACCAAGTACAGGAACTCGCAGAAATTCTCGGCATCCAAAACGATATTCACAAACCCATCAAAACGTTTTCGGGCGGGATGAAACGCAAACTCGAAATCATTCGCTCGTTGATTCATCATCCGCGCGTTTTGTTTTTGGATGAACCGACGACGGGACTCGACCCGCTGAGCCGCCGCAGTTTGTGGGACTATTTGTCGCGCGTGCGCGCAGAAAAGGCGACGACGATTTTTCTGACAACACACTATTTGGAAGAAGCGGAACGCGCGGACACGATTTGTATCCTGCATCGCGGCAAAATTGTCGCGCAGGGTACGCCCGATGACGTCAAAGCGCGGCTCGTGGAAAATTTTCTGTTGCTTGACGCGGTGAATCGTGACGCGCTGCGTCACGAGTTGCGAACACGCGGTATCCCGTTTGTTGAAACTCCACTGTTCAAAATTGAATTGAACGGGAATTCTGAACATCATTTCACGCCGCACCAATTGTTGAAATTGATTGATACGCCGTTGACCACCGTCAAATTGCACACGCCGTCGGTGGAAGACGCGTATCTGGCGATTATTTCCGAACATGACCACGAGCATCCAATCTCAAACGCGAACTAGCCCCGCGCCGACACGCCCCAACAAACTCGCGCAAAACGTGAACGCGATTTTCGCTATCGCCTTTCGCGATTTTTTGAAACTCATTCGCGACCGCGCGCGTCTGCTTTCGACATTCCTCTTTCCACTCATCTTTATCGGTTTTCTCGGCGGCGGAATGCAGGCGACCTTTGGCGACGCGAGCGGCTACAATTTTCTCACGTTCGTTTTCACCGGCGTTCTCGCGCAAACCGTTTTTCAATCCACCGCGATTGGAATTATTTCGCTCTTGGAAGACAGGCAAAATGATTTCAGCCAAGAAATTTTTGTTTCGCCCATTTCGCGTTACTCGATTGTGTTTGGAAAAATCTTGGGTGAAACGTTGGTGGCATTGCCGCAAAGCATCGGAATTATTTTGTTCGGTTTCGTTTTAGGCGTTTCGATAAATCTCGCGCAGTTGTTGGGATTGGCGGTGACGACGTCCGTTGCGGCGTTGTATGGCGGCGCGTTCGGTATGATGGTCTTGGGCGTGATGCCGAGTCGCCGCGCGGCGGACCAACTTTTTCCGTTTGTCTTCTTGCCGCAGTTTTTCACCGCAGGCGTATTCGTCCCCCTCAACAGTTTGCCGCTGCCGTTGGAAATTGTCTCGCTCTTGTCGCCCCTCCGTTACGCGGTGGATATTACGCGCGGACTCTTTTATAATGGCACAGCCGATTTTGATTTTGTCGTACTGTATCCCGTGTGGTTGAATGTGTTGATTCTCGGCGTTTCGTTCGCGGTATTCATGTTCATCGGCACATTTCTGTTTGTGCGCGCGGAACGAAATCGTTGAACGAGTGATAGAGAGATGGAGAGATGGAGAGATTCACTCAATCACTCTATCTCTCCATCCCGGTAAAGCGAGGTAACTCATGCCGACCGGCGACGGTCTTTGTCCTTTTGCAACACAGCGCCCGATAACGAATTCGGGAAATTTTGAAACGGGGCGCGATGGGCAGCGCGTCAAGGCGGTGGTGCTGCACATTGGCGAAGGTCCGCTCACCGCGTTTTTTCCCACCTTCAACAATCCCGCGCGCAAAGCGTCAGCGCATTTCACCGTCGGCAAAAACGGTGAAATCGAACAGTACGTTTCGATAAACGATACCGCGTTTGCGAATGGTTTGCGTTTTGACAATGGTGTGTGGCGAAACCCGCGCGGCATCGAGGTCAAGCCCGCGTGGAAAGGTCTCATCCCCGGCGTCAATCCAAATTTTTATACCGTCTCGATTGAACACGAAGGATTTTTTGGCGAGCCGTGGACAGAGGCAATGTATCTTGCGGACTTGAAATTGTTGAATTGGATTCGAGGCGAACTTGTGCGCCAACAGACACGGTTCGAGTTTGCGCGTGATGAAACGTTGATTGGACACCGCGATTTCGACAACATTGACCGCCCGAATTGTCCCGGACCAAACGCGCCGTTCGCTCGCTTGCTCGCCGATTTGAACGGCGGTGATGCGCGCCGCGCCGCCCTCATCGCGGGCGCAAACAAAATTGGCGTGCCGCTCAATGACCAAAGCGCGCTCGCAAAATTCGCGCTGCAAAACAATTTGGGCATCCCGCTTTCCGATGAATTTCAATTCAAGGTCGGTGAGGTTTCGTATATCGGGCAGGTGTGGTCACAAGCGGTCGTGTATGTCAAGGTTGGCGATTTTGGAAATGTGATGCGAACATGACGAACGACGGAGGACGGAAAAGGATTCCGTTCGTCCTTCGTCATTGGTCTTGCGTCAAAGTATGAAAACTCCGTACGGGAAAGAATGTAAATTTTTTTATGGCGATTATGCGCGCGGGCACGAGACGCAAGAGTGCCGCCTGCTTGCGAATAATCCCGAATCGGAAAATTGGTTTCCCGCGTTATGCCAAAATTGTCCCGTGCCCGACATTTTGGCGGCGAACCAGTGCGCGCACTTGCGTTTATACGGCCGCGTCGGCAAGAGTTTGTTTGGGCTTTCTAAAAAAGTAGAAGTGGAAGGTTTCTGCGACCAGCATTTTGTGGATGTACAAGACCCGCGCGTCGGCTGTGGGCATTGTCACGAAATTGATTTGGAAGAGATGCAAGCGGCAGAGTCGTAGAGTTCCCTCAGTTCCCGAGTTCCGTAAATTCTTTTTGTTGTAGGATTTCCGGGAACTGAGGGAAATAACGGAAATGAAACATGCCCAACACTCTTATCATCAACGGCAAAACCTACAACAGCATTGACGAGATGCCGCCCGATGTCCGCGCGACATTCGAGTCTACGTCGAAATTGCTCGGCGACCAAAATCAAAACGGGATGCCTGATTTTATCGAGAACATGGCGAACGTGAACGCGACGGTGATGCAAACGAGCAAAATTATTTTTGAAGGCAAAGCGTATGACAGCGTGGAGGAATTGCCCGCCGAAGCGCGCGCCAAATATGAACAAGCGATGGGCAAACTCGCCGATGAAAACAAAAATGGCGTGCCTGATGTCATAGAGAATGCGGTTAAAGACGCGCCAACGTTCGTGACAACACAATTCAGCGCGGGCGCATCGCCGCGCCACCTTCAAAGCGCGCCCGCGTCCAATCTCGGACCCATTATCGTTCTCGCCATCGTCGCGATTGGTTTGGCAATCATTGTGGCGATTTTACTTTTGTTGTTGTTGAATAAAGGATGATGAAACGTTTTGCGCGTTCGCAAGACTATAGAATGCAAATCAATGCAGAAAGGATTTTTCAAAATGAACAATGGTCATACCAACAGTGGAACGACCCAAGTAGCAACCTTGGGTGGCGGATGTTTTTGGTGCATCGAAGCGATTTACAATGACATGAAGGGTGTAGTCTCAGCGATTTCTGGGTACGCAGGGGGACGCGTCAAAAATCCGTCGTACCAACAAGTGTCCAATCACACCACAGGCCACGCCGAAGTCGTTCAAGTGACGTTCGACCCGAGCGTGATTTCGTACCAAGACGTTCTCGACATTTTCTTTAGCATTCACGACCCGACGACCCTCAATCGTCAAGGCAATGATGTGGGCGACCAATATCGTTCCATTATTCTCTATCACGACGAGGAACAAAAGCGCAGCGCGCAAAACACCATTCAAGCATTAACCGAAGCGCGCGCGTTTCCCGACCCCATCGTCACGCAGGTTGTTCCGTTCGACGAATTTTATGCGGCGGAAGATTATCACCAAGAGTATTTCAAAAACAATCCGAACCAACCGTACTGCCGCTTTGTGGTTGCGCCCAAAGTGACCAAATTCCGCAAGCATCATGCGGAAATGCTCAAGGCATAATTCTGCCCAAGCGATAGTTTCCCTTATTTCCTCTAGTTCCCTTTGATTCGGGAACGAGGGAAATAAGGGAAATCTTTTTCATGTCCTCTGTCCAACTCTCGTCCGCTCAATCTCCTTTTATTCTTGTCATTGACATTGGCACATCCTCCTTGCGCGCGCTAGTCTATGATGCGAACGCGCGTGAGGTGGAAAATTTTATCGCGCGCGTAAAATATCAACCCGACACAACCGACGACGGCGGCTCGACCCTCGATGCCCGCGCGATGTTTGCGGCGTTCACACGCGCGCTCGACGAAATCCACGCGCTCATTCAAAACAAAATCGAAATCGCCGCCGTCGCCGCGTGTTCCCTCGCCAGCAATGTTCTCGCGCTTGACGCGCAATTTGAACCTCTAACCCCCGCGTTCTTGTACGCCGATACGCGCAACGCGAACGTCGTAGAACAACTGCGCGCCGCGCACGATTGGAGTCCGCTTTATGCGCGCACGGGTTGTCCTTTGCACACCGCGTATTTGCCCGCGCGTTTTCTTTGGCTCCGCCAAACACAGCCCGAAATTTTTTCGCGCGCCGCGCATTTTGTTTCACTGCACGAATTTTTCTTGGAAAAACTTTTTGAGCGCGCGGGCGTTGCTCATTCCTTTGCCGCGTGGACGGGCATGTTGAATCACGCGACGAAGGATTGGGATGAACAAGTGATTCAAGTTGCAGGCATCGAACGCGCGCAACTGTCGCCATTGTGTTCCATCACTGCCGCGTTCACAGAATTGCGCGCCGAGTTCGCGGCGCGCTGGAAACTGCTCGCGCGCATTCCTTGGTATCCCGCGCTCGGCGACGGCGCGGCGGCGAACGTCGGAAGCGGCTGCGTGGACGAAACGCGCGTTGCCATCACCATCGGCACAAGCGGCGCGCTCCGCGTGGTGATGGACGCGCAGCGCGGTCTGGAAACGTTGCCGAGAGGTTTGTGGATGTATCGTGTGGACGAACGCGCCGGACTCGTCGGCGGCGCGCTCACGGATGGCGGCAGCATCTTGCGTTATTTTGGTAATATCTTTTCCACGATGGAGCACGCGGAATTGCAAGCGGAATTGGAACGCATGAAACCGGACGCGCATGGCTTGACGTTCCTGCCATTTTTTGCGGGCGAACGCAGCCCGGGGTATCACGGCGACGCGCGCGCGACGCTCACAGGTTGGAATCTGAATACAACGCCCTTGGAAATTGCGCGCGCCGCGATGGAAGCGGTGGCGTACCGTTTTGCGGCGATGTATGATTTGCTCCGCGTGGCAATTCCACAACCGCGCGAAATCGTTGCGAGCGGCGGCGCGCTCTTGCATTCGCGCGCGTGGATGCAAATTCTCGCGGACGTGTTAAATGTGTCCGTCACCGCGTCGGGCGAAGAGGAAGCATCCGCGCGCGGCGCGGCGTTGTTGGCATTGCGTTCGTTGGGCATCCTTCCCTCCTTAGAAACATTGCCAGCATCTTTGGGCGAAACTTTCGCTCCCAATCCCGCGCACTATGAGATTTATCAGAGCGCGCGCAAACGACACGAATCGTTGTATTATCTGATATTGGATGCCTCACCCCTGACCCCTCTCCTGAAATTTTAAAAACAAAAATTTCAGGAGAGGGGAACTGAACCTGCTTCCCCCGTCTGCTCAAAATCGAATTTTGATTTTGAGCAGACGGGGTAGGGGTTGAGGTCTGGAGGCATATATGTCCACTAACGGCAAGAACCCACTCTACGATTTACTCGCGCAGGGACAATCGGTTTGGCTCGACAGTATTCAACGCAAACAAATTCAGTCGGGCGAATTAAAAAAGCTCATCGAGACAATGGCGCTGCGCGGCGAAACGTCGAACCCGAGCATTTTTGAAAAAGCGATTGTCGGCAGTACGGATTACGATGAGGACATTCGCGCGCTCGCCGCGCAAGGCAAAGACACGCTCGCGATTTATGAAGCCCTCGCGACGGATGATGTGCGCGCGGCGTGCGATGTGTTTCGTCCGGTGTACGACGAATCGAACGGCGGCGATGGATTTGTAAGCATCGAAGTTTCTCCCCGTCTCGCGCATGACACACAGGGAACGATTGAGGAAGTGAAACGTTTGTGGCAAACGGTGAATCGTCCCAACTTGATGGTGAAAATTCCCGGCACACCCGAAGGCGCGCCCGCGATTCAAGAATCGTTGTATCGCGGACTCAATATCAACATCACGCTGTTGTTTTCGGTGCACGCGTATGAACAAGTGATTTGGGCATACATCAGCGCGCTGGAGCGACGCGCGCAAGAAGGCAAACCGATTGACCGCATTGCCTCTGTCGCAAGTTTTTTCGTGAGCCGCATTGATACACTCGCGGACAAATGGCTGGGCGATGCGAGCGCGCGGGAACTCGACCCGCAGCGTTATGAAGAACTCGAAGATTTGCAAGGCAAACTCGCGATTGCGAACGCGCAAATCGCGTACGAACATTTCAATGAAATTTTTTCCGGCGAACGCTGGCTCGCCCTGCAAGCAAAAGGCGCGCGCGTACAGCGTCCCTTGTGGGCATCCACGTCAACGAAAAATCCATCGTACCGCGATGTGATGTACGTCGAAACCTTGATTGGTCCGCACACCGTCAACACATTGCCGCTCGAAACCATCAAAGCGTTCGCCGACCACGGAGTCGTCGCGCGCACGGTGGACGCGGATTATTCCGCCGCGCATGAAATTGTGAATCGTTTTAATGCCGCAGGATTTTCGCTGGATGCCGTTACTGACCAGGTGTTGAAAGAAGGCGTCGTGAAATTTGATGAAGCGTTCAATCAACTGCTCGCGGGAATTGAAAAAAAGAGCAAAGAAATGAACAATGCAGAATGAACAATCTCGCTAACGACTAACGACTAACGACCAACAAGGAGTCTCTACATGGAACTTGCAATTCTCGGTCTCGGACGCATGGGCGGCAATATGGCAGTACGGTTGATGAAAGGCGGACATCGCGTGGTGGTGTGGAATCGTTCGCGCGGCAAAGTGGACGAACACATCGCGCTCGGCATGGAAGGGACGAACCTTCTCGCCGCTTTACCCGGAATGCTGAAACAATCGCCGCGCGTGTGTTGGTTCATGCTGCCGGCGGGACAAACGACGGACGATGCGATTGACCAAATCGCGCCGCTGCTTTCGCCGGGCGATATCGTCATTGACGGCGCGAATTCGCGCTGGACAGACGACAAACGCCGCGCGCCGAAACTCGCCGAAATGGGATTGAAATACATGGACGTTGGCGTGAGCGGCGGCATTTGGGGTCTCACCGAAGGATATTCGCAAATGATTGGCGGCGATGAAGCAACGTTCCAATTTTGCGAACCGATTTTCAAAACACTCGCGCCGCCGACGGGCAATTACGGTTTGATGGGAACACACGGCGCGGGACATTTTGTCAAGATGGTACACAACGGCATCGAGTACGGGATGATGCAAGCGTACGGCGAGGGCTATGAGATTTTGAAAAAATCGGAATACAGTCCCGATTTACTCAAGGTGTCGCAAGTGTGGCAACAAGGCAGTGTGGTACGTTCATGGCTGCTCGACCTCGCGGTCAACGCGTTCTCAAAACACGGCAACGATTTAGAAGCCATCAAAGGATACGTCGCCGATTCGGGTGAAGGTCGCTGGACAGTGGAAGCGGCGATGCAAGAAGATGTTCCCGCGCCCGTGATTACACTGTCACTGATTCAACGTTTCGTGTCGCGTCAAGAAAATTCTTTTAGCGCGCAAGTACTGGCAGCGTTGCGGAATGAGTTCGGGGGGCATGAGGTCAAGAGCGTGTGATGGCGCATCGCGAGTAGACACCGCATTCAGGGAACAACATTGCCGGCGAACAATCACGTGCAGGCGACGGGGGACTACGCAGACATACTCGACCTCAAGAAGAGGAACAGAATGAGTAACAAGAAGCCAACGATACCAAAGTCGCCCCTTTGGCAGCAAATTCAAGGTCCCTTTCTCACCTTAGCCACGCTCATCGGGCTCGAACTGCTCGCACGGACGGTCATTCGCATCCCCAACCCGCCCATGATCTATATCACGACGGTTGCGTATGCCGGTTTCAGCGGTGGCTTGGTTTCGGGGCTTGTCAGCGCCGGCATCACGTTGGTGTTTGCTCTCTACTTTTTTTCGACGCCCGGACAACTCTTTCACTATACTCCTGACAATGCGCTGCGCGTCATCGTATTGGCGATTGCCACACCCGCAATGGCGCTCATGGTCGGCGTCTTGAAGGGTCGGACTGCGCGTATGCTCGAGACGATGCGAATCAGCGCCATGCAGCAAGCGCGACTGGCGGAGCAAATGCGCGCTCTACACCAGGCGACCCGAGTCCTAACCTCCGACCTACGTCTGGAAGCCGTGCTGCAAACGCTCGTCGAGACCGCCCAGTATCTGGTGAATGCGCGCTATGCGGCGTTGGGCGTGCTTGATGCGGAAGGGAAATTTGGACAGTTTCTTGTGTCTGGTCTCACCGAGGCGGAGCGTGAGCAAATCGGCGCGCTGCCCCACGGGCGCGGCATGTTGGGCGCGCTCTTGTATGAGGGTGTTCCTCTCCGCCTTGATGACCTGACGCGCGATCCGCGTGCGGTTGGCTTTCCGCCGCACCATCCGCCGATGAAGACCTTTTTGGGTGTGCCGGTTATGACGCGGGGAAAGGTTGTCGGCAGACTCTACATGACGGACAAAGCTGACGACCAGCCGTTCACCCAAGAGGACGAGGACTTGGTGGTGGGACTCGCTGCCGATGCTGCTATCGCTATCGAGAATGCGCGCCTGTTCGCCGAGGTGCAGCAATTGGCGATTACCGACGGCCTGACAGGTCTGTATAACCGCCGCCACTTTTTCGCGTTGGCTGAGCGCGAGCTTGAGCGCGCCCGCCGCTATGGGCATCCCCTTTCCGTGATCCTGCTGGACCTTGACCATTTCAAACACGTAAATGACACCTACGGTCACAGCGTCGGCGACGAGGCACTGCGCGTGGTGGCGGCGCGCTGTCGGGAATGTTTGCGCAGCATTGACCATCTGGGCCGGTATGGGGGCGAAGAGTTTGCTGCCCTGCTGCCGGAGAACGATTTGGATGGCGCGCGCGCTGCCGCCGAGCGTCTGCGCCAGTGCATAGCCGAGTCTCCAGTGGAAACCAGCCAGGGCCTGCTGCCTCTCACAATCAGTCTCGGCGTTGCTGCGCTCGACGAAAGTTGCCCCGATTTGGCGACGTTGCTCAGTCGGGCAGACGCCGCCTTGTATGTCGCCAAGAAAGAAGGGCGAAACCGGGTGAAGATGAGCGTTATGAAGTATGCCTAGTGCAGGATTAAACAAGCTCTTGAGAGTCGCGCACAATGAAATCGTTTAGAAAGCGTCTGTCAACGCATTGGCACGCAAAACAAGTTGGTTAATGATGCACTAGATGCGAGGAGTGTCTGCCTTTGTGCGATTGACTCTTTGTCATACTTGAGGCGCAAACGAAATCCTGCTCCAGATTCGCCGGTGTGTGTTCCTGAAGGCACGGCAGACTTGATGTACAGCACCATCGTCCACCGTAGAATGGTTCGGCGCGCGAACTTGCGCCGCATTATACAGGTGGAAATGTAACCACGTCGGTGCCGTGGCGATTGCACATTGTCACGGGAAAAAAATCCGACGGCGAAACCTAAAGCGATTAAAGGAATAACAAAATGCTCGAAACTCGTACTGTTTTGAATCCCTTGCGCGAAGGAATGCGCGTTGCGCGCGCGCCGGAACCGACGTCCATCGTCATCTTTGGCGCGACGGGTGATTTGGCGCGCCGGAAACTTGTGCCCGCGCTGTACAACTTGGCGGACGACAATTACTTGCCGCCCGTGTACAACATTGTCGGTTTCGCGCGCAAGCCGCGCACGGACGAGGACATGCGCGCGGAATACAAAAAAGCGGTGGCGGAATTTTCGCGGCAAAAAATCCAAGACCAGGTGTGGGACTCGTTTTCGCAAAACATTTTTTATGTGCAGTCGAATCTGGATGATGTGGAAGGATACAAGCGGCTCAAGCGTGAATTGGAGCGCATGGATACGGAACGCGGGACGGCGGGCAACCGTTTGTTTTATCTCGCGGTGCCGCCGGAACTGATGCCGCAGATTATTGAATTGCTCGGACAGGCAGAGTTGAATCACAGCGCGGGCTATACGCGCATCATTCTCGAAAAACCGTTCGGACGCGATTTGCAATCGGCAGTGCAGTTGAATCACAGGCTGCATCAAGTTTTCGACGAGTCACAGATTTATCGCATTGACCATTATCTTGGCAAAGAAGCGGTGCAGAACATTTTCGTCTTTCGTTTTGCGAACGGCATTCTCGAACCGATTTGGAATCGCACGTACATCAACAACATTCAAATCACCGTCGCCGAAACGGTGGGCGTCGAACAGCGCGGCGAATACTATGACAATTCCGGCGCACTGCGCGACATCATTCAAAATCACGCTCTGCAACTGCTCGCGGTGACGACGATGGAACCGCCCGCCGAATTTACCCCGAACGATGTGCGCGATGAAAAAGCCCAAGTACTGCGCGCGATTCGCCCCCTGAATTTTGAAGAGATTCGCCAATCTACGGTGCGCGGGCAATATGGCGAAGGCGCGATTGGTGGAATTCGCGTCGCGGGCTATCGCACCGAACCCGAAGTGAATCCCGAATCGGCGACAGAAACGTATGTGGCAATGAAATTGCATATTGACAATTGGCGCTGGGCGGGCGTGCCATTCTACTTGCGTACCGGCAAACACTTGCCGAAACGGCTCACCGAAATCGCGATTGAATTTAATTTGCCGCCGTTGATGTTGTTTGGTAAAGACGGCGTGAATCAAATGGAACCGAATTCGCTCGTGTTCAACATTCAGCCCGACGAAGGCATTTCGCTCAAATTTGAAAGCAAAATTCCCGGACAAGACAATCGCATTCGTCCCGTCAACATGGATTTTCGTTACACGAGTTCCTTTGGCGAAGCCGCGCCCGAAGCATACGAACGCTTGCTACTCGACGCGATGCTCGGCGACCCCATGCTTTTCACACGGTACGATGAAGTCGAAGCGCAGTGGGCAGTCATCACGCCGATTCTCGAAGCGTGGAAAAAAATTCCCCCGCCCGCCTTTCCGAATTACGATGCAGGCACGTGGGGACCCAAAGCGGCGGACGAATTTATCCAAGGCGATGGACGCAAGTGGCGACGACTGTGAGATTTTCGATTTTTGAATTTCGATTTTCGATTGACTCGAAATCCGTACCCAAATCGAAAATCGAAAATTGAAAATCCAAAATTAGAAATGTTACCCGACCTTCTTCACCCCCCCCTCCGCGTCGTTCCCTTGAAAAAAGTGGAAGAGGAACTCAGCGCGCTGCGAAAACAGGGCTTGGCAGCAAACCACGCGCCGACCGCGCTGCTGCGCGCCTGTACGTTGACGTTGGTGGTGTTGTGCGACAAACACGAAGACCCCGTTGACCTCGAACGGCTCATCGCCGAGATTGTGGAATCGAATCCCGCCCGCGTGATTCTCATCGCGCAGCATGACCCGAACGCGGACGCGTGGCTGGAAACGCGCGTGTCCACGTACACGGCGCGCAGTGGAAATCCGGCGCGACTCGTCGGCGAAGAAATCGCGTTTTATCCGCGCGGCGCGCAGTACGAATCACTGCCAAGCGCGGTGTTGGCGCTGCGCGTCAGTGGTTTGCCGTTCGTGCTGTATTGGCGCGGGCAGCCCGATTTGGACGACGTGTTGTTTCGCGCGCTCGTGGGCGAATGCGACCAAATTCTTTTCGATTCGCTTCACTTTACCGCGCGCGCCGAACGCATCAACAACACCATCGCGCGCTTGCGCGGCGATTACGCGGATGTTTCGTTCGGCGACATCAATTGGCAGCGCATTCGCCCCTGGCGCGAAATCGTCGCGCAATTTTTCGATGACCCCGCGAACGTGCCGTATCTCAATACGATTGCGCGGGTGCAAATTGAATTTGCGCTTGGTATGAACGGCAACCAAAGCGCGGCAGTCCTGTTGATGGCGTGGCTCGCCAGCGCGCTCGGGTGGCGCGTTGTCCCCGGTTCGTACCAGCGTCAAGATACGACGCGCACCGCGCGCTTTGAACGCTTCCAAGCCGATGGACAGACCACGCGCGAAATCGAGTTCACCATCAGTGTGCGGGAACAAGAGGATTGTTTTCCCGGCGAATTGACTGCGGTACGCATTGAGACGAGTGATGCTTTGCCCGAAGCGGTGTTTCAGGCGACGCGCCGAACGGGCGGCTTTGTGGATGTGCGCGAACTCACCTTGAATCGTTACAGCGAGCGTTGTCTGCGCCTCGATATTCCGCACGAGAGCAATGTCATTGCCTCCGAGTTGGATGCGCCGCGTCGTGACCGCAACTATCACCGCGCGCTCGAACTGCTCGACGCATTGGTCGCGCCCATGTTCTGATGTCAATCTCGCTCACAAATCGCATTGCTGTCATCATCGGCGCAACCGGGCAATTGGGACCTGCGGTCGCGCACGCTTTTGCCGACGCGGGCGCGCGCCTTGTACTCGTCGGCACGCCGCAAACCGCGCTCGATACGCTGCGCATCAAACTCGGCTATCGCGAATCGCGGGTCATTACCCTCGCGGCAGACCCGTTGAGCGAAACGGACATTAACGCTGCCGCCGAACGCGTGCGTGAAAAATTTGAGCGCGCGGATATTTTGCTCCATCTCGTCGGACATTTTCGCGGCGGCACGCTTGCGGAGACGAGCGACGCATTGTGGGACGAGATGCTGAATGTCAATTTACGTTCCGCGATTTTTTCCCTGCGCGCGTTTTTGCCGCTGCTCACCGCGAACGAATGGGGCCGCATCGTCACCATCTCGTCCGGCACAACACAATCCCCCCCCCCGAACGCCGCCGCGTATGTTTCCGCCAAAGCTGCGCTGGAAGCCATGACGCTTTCCGTCGCGCAAGAGGCAAAAGACAAAGGCGTGACCGCGAACGTCGTCCTCGTACGCGCGTTGGACACGAACGCGACGCGCGAAAAATCTGCGCCGAAAAAAAGCGGCGTTGTGCGCCCGGAAGATGTTGCGGCGACGTTATTGTTTTTATGTTCCGAAGAAGGCGGGGCGATTACCGGCGCGCGGATTCCGGTGTTTGGGGGCAGTTGAGCGCGCGTGCAGTCTTTTTTTTCCTCGTCTGGCGGCTATCCCGCACGCGGAAGCCGTCTAAATCCCTTTGAGGGGGATTTAGACGGCGAAATTGCAGCATAATCAATAGTTGGGCGGCTTATCGCCGTTTCAAACTAAGCAGGAGAAAATTACCATGACTTCTCACTTAGTTCGCCTCTTTACAATAGGGTTATTGCTAACTGTTGTAGGTGCATGTACAAACTCAGTCCGATCAACGGAAACAACCCCCGACTCTGACGCGATTATGCTTGTCACAATGGGTGAGCAGGCTAGGCAAATTGCCCAACGAGAACTTCCAGATGTTGTACTGCGCCAAATAGATAGCAATGCCGACCTCAGCGAATTCACCTTTCGATATACAGATAGCGCGGCAACAAAAGAGATTGACATCACTGGTGCAGCACCTAACGTATCACCTGAACAGTGGTCTGCTCAAATCATTACCCTTTCGCCTTTGCTAGGATGGTCACAACCCGATATGAACTTGCAAGTTCTGCGGATTGGTCCCAATCGCGTGGCACGCGCCATTACTACTCATTGGTCAGACTGTAAGGTGCGCTTTGTACACTTGTCCCTAGAAAAAAATGACTTGGTGTGGATTGCCTGGTGTGATACACCTCAAGGCACTGTCTCTGGAACAATGAGCAATCAAACGGGCATGTTCCAGCCTTCTAATGCACCACCTGCACACATTCCCATAACAGCGACACCAGCACCTTGAAAAGTATGAAGTCAACTACAACGCCGCCCAACAAAGCGTGCAGCGGAATGGCGCGATTCTGCGCGATTTACAAGCAGAGTCCACGCCCGCTCACCTGCCAGTAACGCGAGCCGTTAGGCAACCAAGAGCAAAAACAAAAACGTCTTTGAATCACAATCTCGGTTTTATGTTTCGCTTCAGACTCTGAAGGCAAAACTATTCTGCAAGTCAGGAAATTCCGGACACAGAGTGGTAATTTGGATTGGGGATTTTGAAACAGGCGCACCACATGGATGCGCCTGTTTTTTTTCGCAAGAAAAATGATTTACAGAGTCGCCGTTAGTATTTCCGATGGATATCCCAACTGACTGGTCATTTCACGTGAAACATTCTTGAAGCCTGCTTTTGGTAGTGTATTCGCAAGCTGAACACCTCGACACCCCGCCATCCAACTTGGATTGATTCGGTAAAGTAACTCGTAAAAGTTTTGGTAAAAATGCTCGCCTTTGGTCATATTGACCAATACCAAGCGTCCACCGGGCTTCAAGACGCGCTTGAATCCTTTAAGCACTTGTACGAAATCAACCTCAGGGAGTAAATCGAACATGTAACTGTTCATCAACACATCGAACCGGGCATTCTCAAAACGCAGGTCGTACGCATCCCCAATCGCTAACTGATAGTGCGCTCCAGTTTGCCCAAGTTTTTTCCTGGCTCTATCGAGCATGGTTTGGGTCAAGTCAATTCCAACGTTTTGACCGTTTGGATTCATCCTCACGATCTCGCGAAAAGCCAGCCCCGTCCCAACCGCCACTTCGAGCACCGATTCACCGTCTTGAATGTTGGCTAATTGCAGCGCTCTGCTGCGGGCTTTTGCTTCGGTGAGGTTTCCCCACACATCATAGAAAAACGCGATCTGGGAATAGACCTCCACAACTTGTTTCTTGTTCAATTTTGCGTCAGCAATGGACATGAAAACTCCTTGTGATATTCATATCGGAACATTCCGATATGTTTGATAAAAAATTTTAGCAGCACTTGCTCAGCAGTTGATCAAGCGCGCCGAGAAATTGAATAATCTTTTCTCTATCAGGACGATAGTAGACCTCCTTTCCGGATTTTTGAGAAAGTAACAACCCGTTGCGCTTCATCAGCGCTAAATGTTCCGAAGTCGTTGATTGCTCTAATTTAACCTGCTCGCTGATCTGGTTTACTGTCCGTTCCTGTCCATCAATGAACAGTAGGAGAATCTTCATGCGCGATTCGCTCGCAACAGACTTGAGAAAGTCAAGTAATTCTGTGGAAATTGTGGTTGTCTTCATATCGGAACTTTCCGATACATTATAGCAAAGGAAAAAATAAACGTCAAGAAGAAATATTCCTTTGGCAGGGCAACTGCAAAGTCGCGTTAACTGTCATTTCGAGCGAATGCGAGAAATCTCACTGCGCGCGGCCGCCGAGATTTCTCACTCCGTTCGAAATGACACCTCCTTGTCAAGCGACTTTGCAGTCGCCGTGTTCCTTTGGTTTCGTAAGGTTCCACTATTTTTAGATGGAAGGTTTTGCTTGATTTGGTTCAAGTCGTTTTTTTGCAGGCGGTTATTGGTGGCTGCCAAAGTCAGAGTTCACGCCCGCCCACATGCAGGTAACGCAAACCGTTGGGCGTTTGCAACTTTTAGGCTGCACAGGCGTAAACTATGCAATGTTAGATCCTGTTTGGTAAACAAGGAGAAAAATAATGTTTCGAGGACTAAAGTTGGTTCATTTTGGTGGTCTGGTGATTTTTCTGGGTAGCATTCTCACTTTCATTGTCATTTCTGCCCTGCTCGAAGGCGCCAGCCTGGAGAACATCGCCTTTGGGCGGAAAGTCATTAGCACCGGCACCAACGTTCTGATACTACCCGGAATATGGGTGCTTGCCGTTACCGGCATATGGATGGGCTACAAACGCTACGGCTTGAAACGGCGGTTTTTCCAGATCAAGCTACTGCTCCTCACACTGGTTGTTATCAACGCATATGTTTTTGTCGTGCCCGCCGTAACCTCGGCAACCGAAATAGCGGTTCGTTCTGTGGCTCAGGGTCAACTCCTCCCACAATACAAGGACGCATATATGCAAGAGTCCATCTTTGGGGCAGTTAACGTTTTGCTTACTATGGCGGCAGCAGTTGTTGGGGTATGGAAAATTGGCACCAAATCTACAGACGGCTAACATTGCGTACGAGAGGGATGCCGCAAAAGCGCGGTTCCCCTCATCCTGACGTTGCGCGGCTAGCGCCAGCATTGATCAGCCACACCGCAATTGCCGTAGCATGACCTCAATGCTATCATGCGGGTATGATAGTGTCGTTCAAAGACAAAG
This sequence comes from uncultured Chloroflexota bacterium, assembly GCA_937870825.1. Classification (GTDB taxonomy): domain Bacteria; phylum Chloroflexota; class Anaerolineae; order UBA4142; family SHND01; genus SHND01. The sequence goes on from CALMZO010000066.1 coordinate 22,333, forward strand.
GTACGGAAGACATTTTCAACAGTGAAAACACAAGAGCGGCACGAAAAACTTGCCGGGACTCGTTCTGGAAAAGTCGCCGCTCGAAAACTTGACCAACTTGATTCCGGCACCACGTTGAACGAGTTGCGCGTTCCGACTCTCCCACTTTCCACTCATCCTGGCGAAATGCTCTTGAAGAATTTTTGACGCCCATGGGCTTTACGCAACGTGATTTGGCTGATGCCATGCATGTACCCTATAGTGGACCCGTAAATTCAGACACGAAATTGGGTCAAAATAAGATATAAAATCGAACCATGCGAAAACGTCATTC
>CALMZO010000067.1 GCA_937870825.1 uncultured Chloroflexota bacterium
CCTTGCTTGTCGCTCATGCGGTCATAGATGCGAATTTCAAAATCGCGCGCGTTCGCATACATCATATCGAGTTGTTTTGCCGCGAGCGCGTCCATTATCGGCAGCGAACGGTCATACGTTGGAATCGAATGGTCAACTGTCGCCACCGTTCTATCGGGTCTTCGCACCTTAATTCCGCGATTCCGTAATTCGGTGAACGCTTGCGGCGACGTGACTTCATGGACGAGTTGTAAATCAATATACAAAATCGCGGGCGCGCCCTCGGCTTGTGAAACAATGTGCGCGTCCCAGATTTTTTCAAATAATGTTTTTGGTATTCCGTTCATTGACGATTCTCTTGATTTGTCTTGCACTTTCGGCAGGAGTATTGAAAAATGACAATCACAATTGACTATCCAGAAGAGTTAGTTTCTTCTCTTCATTTGTCAAAGGACGCGTTTGCGTCAGAATTACGCATGGCAGCCGCCGCCAAGTTGTTTGAATTGGGCCGCGTCTCGTCTGGACGGGCAGCAGAGTTGGCAGGCATTCCACGCATTCTTTTTTTGCAGCGTCTCGGCGAATATGGTGTTCCTGTTATTGATCTAACAAGAGTAGAACTGGAACAAGATGTGAGAAACGCGATGGAATGGATGCAGCATCGTTCAATCCCACCACCGTCAGAATCAGCATAGCTTGTGCGACGCTCGCCCTATCCGCTCATCCGCTTTCCCTATCCGCTGGCAGTCCCCTCACGCCATCAACGCCACTTCACTCCCCATCGCGTTTTCTTGCGCTTGCGTCGCAATCAACAATTTGTTTAGCGCGGCGAGATATGCTTTTGCGCTGGCAACGATAATGTCCGTGTCCGCGCCGTAGCCGCCGAACGTGCGCGTGCGTTCTGTTTCGCGCTGAACGTCCATGCGCGGTTGAATATCTTTGCCTTGAATGCGAACCGTCACTTGTCCCAACGCGTCAATCCCTTCGGTGACCGCGTGAATGTTGAATTCGAGCAACGTGTTGGGACAATTCACAATCGCGTCAATTGCTTTGTACGTCGCGTCCACGGGTCCTGTGCCAATCGCGGCGATGGTGTGCTGTTTTCCCTCAGGGTCCTTCAAGCGAACGGTTGCAGTCGGCATTCCCATCGTCCCGCATGCGACTTGCATTCCGTCGAGCGAAAACAATTCGTTGAGCGATGCGATTTCATCCGAGACGAGCGCTTCCAAGTCCGCGTCGGTGATGACTTTTTTCTTGTCCGCCAATTCTTTGAAGCGCGCGAACGCTTGGTCAAGTTCGTCGTCCGACAAGTTGTAACCGAGTTCGACGAACCGCGCTTTGAGCGCATGCCGTCCCGAATGTTTTCCCAACACCAAACGCGATGCGTTCACGCCAACCGTTTCGGGTTTCATAATTTCGTACGTCATGTTGTTTTTCAACATGCCATCTTGATGAATCCCCGCTTCGTGCGCGAACGCGTTCGCGCCGACGATGGCTTTGTTTGGTTGAACAGGAATGCCGGTGAAATTGGAAACCATGCGCGACGTGCGCGAAATTTGGGTGGTGTCAATTCCGTGCTGTAAACCAAACAGCGCGGGACGCGTGTGCATCGCCATCACCACCTCTTCGAGCGACGTGTTGCCCGCGCGTTCGCCGATGCCGTTCATCGTTACTTCCACTTGGCGCGCGCCATTGGAAACACCCGCGAGCGTGTTCGCCGTTGCGAGTCCCAAATCGTCGTGACAATGCACTGACCAAATCACCTTGTCCGCGCCCGGCGTATTTTCAATCAATCCCTTGATGAGCGCGCCAAATTCTTGCGGCGTGGTGTAACCGACGGTGTCAGGAATGTTCAACGTCGTCGCGCCCGCTTGAATCGCCACTTCCAAAACTTCCAAGAGATATTCCGGATCACTCCGTCCCGCGTCTTCGGGCGAAAACTCTACGTCGTCACAAAACGTCTTCGCATAACTCACCATCTCGCGCACGCGTTCGACAACTTGTTCGCGCGACATTTTCAATTTGTATTTGAGATGAATGTCGCTCGTCGCGAGAAAGGTGTGAATACGTGGATGCCGCGCGTGTTTCACCGCATCCCAACATTTTTCAATGTCGTTTTTGTTCGCGCGCGCAAGTCCGGCGATGATTGGCACGCGCGCGTTCGGTTCAATCGGATTCCCGACCTCAACAGCGATTTGTTTCACGCCTTCCAAATCATCAGGCGACGCGGCAGGAAAACCTGCCTCGATAATGTCCACGCCGAGTTTGGACAATTGCCGCGCGATTTCCAACTTTTCCGCGCTCGTCAACGACGCGCCGGGCGATTGTTCCCCATCGCGGAGAGTGGTGTCGAAGATTCGTACATAATTTGAATTCATAAGATTAAAGTAGCAGGTAGTAGGTAGCAAGGGATTCCTTACTCCTTGCTACTTGCTACACTCAATCTCCGGGCTTCACCGTCACGGGATTCAAAAACGGCATCATCGAACGCATCTCCGCGCCGACTTTTTCAATTGGATGATTGCGTTCTTCTTCGCGTTTCGCGTTGAACCACGGACGCCCTTGCTCATTTTCTTTAATCCATTTATCCGCGTACGTGCCGTTCTGAATTTCTTCCAACATCTGATGCATCGCGCCGTACGTTTCTTCGGTGACGATGCGCGGACCGCCGGTGTAGTCGCCGTGTTCGGCGGTGTCGCTGACCGAATAGCGCATGTAATTCAAACCGCCGCGATACATGAGGTCAACGATGAGTTTCAATTCGTGCATACATTCAAAGTACGCGGCTTCGGGTTGATAGCCCGCTTTGACGAGGGTTTCAAAGCCCGCTTTCACCAATGCGCTCACCCCGCCGCACAACACGGCTTGCTCGCCAAACAAATCGGTTTCGGTCTCTTCTTTGAATGTCGTTTCGAGAACGCCCGCGCGCGTTCCGCCAATTCCTTTCGCGTACGCCAACGCGTTTGCGAATGCTTCACCGCTCGCGTCTTGTTCCACTGCGATGAGCATGGGAACGCCGCCGCCATCCTTGAACACTTCGCGCACGCGATGCCCCGGCGCTTTCGGCGCAATCATCGAAACATCCACCTCTTTGGGCGGAACGATGCGTCCATAGCGAATGTTGAATCCGTGCGAAAACATTAGCGTCTTGCCTTTACTCAAATGCGGCGCGATTTCCTTTTCATACAAATCTTTTTGTCCCACATCGGGCGTGAGAATCATAATCACGTCCGCTTCCTTTGCCGCGTCCGCGACGGATTTCACTGCCAGTCCATCGGCTTCCGCTTTTGCGCGCGATTTGGAACCTTCGTGCAAACCCACGACCACATCCACGCCGCTGTCGCGCAAATTCAACGCGTGCGCGTGTCCCTGCGAACCGTAACCAATCACCGCGACCTTTTTGCCTTTCAGGCGATTGAGGTCTGCGTGATTTTCGTAATAAATTTTTGCCATGCCAACTCCTGACGAAAAAATAATTGCAGCAGGAGGGACGACGTGACGTCGCCCCTACGCATTTCATTTGCGCGTTCACGAACGCGACGGGAAAATCCCTTGCAGCGCGATGATAAAGTTCATCCCAAGCATATTTGCGGAACCATTGCCTTGGCCCGTTCCGCCATTCACGCTCCATATCTCGCCTTGGGCATAATTTTCCAGTCCGTTCCCTTGCCCAAATCCTACCGCCGCGCGCCCACGCAAATCGGGCAGCGCGAATGTTGCCATACCGTCACCGCCGTACATCGTCCCGAGCAGCGAAAAGAGCGCGGTGTTTTGCGCGATGGACATGATCTGTCCATTGCAGAATGCCCAACCCTGCGGGGCAAAGTTAAATCCGACGAGGCGAATTTCGCCGAGAAACGGGTCCATGATGATTTCACTCCTTTGTGAACAAACGGGACGCATGTGGCGATAAACATCATCGCTGCTGGAGCAACATCGCTCTCACACACGCGTCCCGCTATCCAATTCATCCCGGGCGGCAAGATACCGCCTAACTTTTATCTGCCCGCGCCGCCGAGTCGCGCTTCGATTTCGGCAATTTCTTTTTGGCGCGCTTCGATGCGTTCACCCGTCGGCGGTCCCTGGAAGCGTCGACGTTCCAACGCGAACCAAAGGACAACCAACGCAACAATCAATCCAACTGTCACATACAATACTTTGTCGTTCGGCGGCTGGAAACCTGTCCAAGCGAGAACGAGTGCGCCAATGACAGCGAGGACACCAATCGGTTTCGACAAACCTTTCAAGTCGAAAGGTCCCTTGTGTGTCCATGTTTTGCCTTCCGCTAAAATACCTGCTGCAATCGGCATCGCGTACGAGAGATAAAGCAAGACCGCGCTGCCTGCCGCAAGCACAAAGAATGCATCGGCATAGAGGGTCGCGACCAGCGCAAGGGCTGCGCTCACCCAAATTGCAACAACGGGAGTTCGATACTTTGGACTAACCGAGCTGAGTTGTTTGCTCATCGGAAGTCCATCGTCGCGTGAAAACGCAAACATCATGCGCGAGGTTGACGTTAGCGCTGCGAGTCCGCACAAATAGTTCGCGATGACAATGCCGATGTACAAAAGCGAGCGCAAAACGCCCGGCATCTTGGACGAGTTCATGATGTATGGGAAAATCCCGAACCCTTGCGCGGCGGCTTCGGTGACACTCGGCATCGCTAACACGAACGCAGCCACCATGAAATAGCCAAAGAGAAACGAATAGAACACTGACTGCCACATCCCGCGTGGGACAACACGCGCGGCATCCCGCGTTTCTTCCGAGGTGTGCGCCGAGGCATCGAATCCTGTAATCGTGTAACACACGAGCAGCAAGCCCAAGAGGAATGGGATGATGATTCCTTCGCTGCGGGGCCACACGTTGCCGCCCGTCTCTCCGGTAAAGTTGGTAAAGGTAAAGAGCCGGGAAAGATCAATTGCTACGGGAGCAAAGATCAAGAGCGCGAGGGTGAGGACCACGGCGACGACGAAAATCAGGTAACCCGAAAAGTCAGTCAACATCGTCGTCAACTTGATACCGAAATGATTGAACAGGGCGTGTGTGATGAGAATGATCGCGATGGCGATGTTTGCAGTGACGTTCGTCCACCCTGAAACATCTATCCCGAACACCCCCGCCACAATCAAATCTTTGAACAGGAGATACACGCCGTAATCAATCGAAGCGGTGACAAAGATGAGCCCGAGCAGATTGAACCACGCGGTTGCCCAACCCCAGCCGCGCCCGCCGAGAATCGAACCCCAGTGATACAAGCCGCCCGCGGTCGGATATGCCGAAGCGATTTGTCCCATCGCAAATGCTACGATGAGGGCAAAGACGCTGCCGACAACCCAACCAATTCCGATACTTCCACCACCCGCTGCTGTGAACCCTTGCGGAAACGCGGTAATGCCGCCCGCCAAGATACAGATAATCGCGAACGAAATCGCGAAATTGGAAAAGCCGCCCATGCGCCTTGCCAATTCCTGCGCGTACCCCATATTGTGCAATTGCTTGACATCATGGTCGTGCGTTTGTTCTTCGTGCCCTGACATACGCTCCCTCCTTGGATGTAGGAAATGATGCTGCGCTCGACGACAAACAGAGCTGCATTCGAGCCACTCGCTCGAACGCACCGATTGTATGCGAACGTTATTTAATTTTCAAGGTGCATTTCTTCCGCAGACGAACCCTTGTGGTCGCCATTCCGGCGCGGGCAAACACAAAGCATTGCCACCAAACGTCACACCGAACTCGCGCCCACATCGCGCGTCACATGTCCGTTCCCGTGTCCGTTCCCATTTGAATAACCGTTCGTACTCTTGCGCGCTTGATTGCCGCGCACCATCGAAATTCGTCCTGTCCGCACCATTTCCAAAATGCCTTTGGGACGCAGCAATTCTACGAGTCCATCAATTTTATCTTCGTCGCCTGTGACCTCGACGACGACGGAATCGGTTGCCACGTCCACAATTTTTGCGCGGAAAATTTCCGCAAGCTGCGCGATTTCCGCGCGCCCCGCAGCGTCCACGCGCACTTTGATTAATGCCAAATCGCGCGAAATCGTTTCTTGGTCGGTGACATCTTGAATGTCAATCACGTTCACCAATTTCGCGAGATTCGCTTCGACGAGATGCGCGCTCGTATTGTCCGAATCAATCACAATCGTCATGCGCGAAACATGCGGCTGGTCGGTATGCCCGACCGTCAACGACTCGATGTTGAAATTGCGGCGACGAAACAACGACGCGACGCGGTTCAGTACGCCGGGCTTGTCTTGAACGAGAGCAACGAGTGTGTGTTTCATTTGCAGATTTCAGAATTCAGAACACAGAACACAGACGCAAATCTGTCTGATGTCTGTCAGCTGTGTTCTGTTGTCTCTCCTACACCGGCTGTGCCAGCTTTTCCCTCTTTATCATGTCATGCAAATTCGCGCCCGCAGGCACCATCGGATAGACTGCGTCTTCCATCTTGACGCGAAATTCAATCAGCGCGGGTCCGGGCGACGAACGCACTTCGTCGAGAATCGGCATTACATCATTGCGATTGTCCACAACATATCCGGCAATTCCGTACGCGCCCGCGAGCCGCGCAAAATCGGGAGAAAAAATCGGCGTCGCGGCATAACGCGCATCATAAAAAAATTCTTGCCACTGGCGCACCATGCCGAGATACCCGTTATTCAAAATTGCGATATTGATTTTTATTTTTTCTTGCGCGATGGTGGCGAGTTCCGCCATCGTCATTTGAAAACCGCCGTCGCCTGCAATCACCCACACCTCTTTATCGGGCTGCGCGAATTTTGCGCCAATTGCGGCGGGCAGCGCGTATCCCATCGTGCCGAGACCCCCGCTCGTGATGAGCGTGTACGGTTTGTTGTGCAAATAGTACTGCGCTTCCCACATTTGATGCTGTCCCACATCCGTTACCACAATCGCCTCACCTTGCGTCGCCGTCCACAAATCGTGTACGACATGTTCGCTCATCAAACCATCGGGCGATTCCCAATCCAACACATCGCGAATCGGGTCCTCTTGCATCGCGCGCCGCAAGTGTTCCCACCACGCATCATGCCGTTTCGCGTTCACCATTGGCGTCAATTTTTGCAGCGACGTTTTCAAATCGCCGAGCAGCGGCACATCCACTTTGACATTCTTGTTGATTTCCGTCGGGTCAATTTCAAAATGAATCTTTTTGGAATTCGGTGAGTACGTTTTCAAATTGCCCGTCACGCGGTCATCAAACCGCATCCCCATCGCAAGCAGCAAGTCCGCATTTTGGATTGCTTCGTTGACATACACGCCGCCGTGCATCCCCATCATGCCAAGACACAACGGATGCTCCGCCGGAAAACCGCCGATGCCGAGAAGCGTGAGCGCGACAGGAATGTTTGTCTTTTCCGCAAACTCGAGCACCTCATCCATCGCGCCGCTCAACAAAATGCCGTGTCCGGCAAGAATCAACGGGCGCTGCGCGTTCGCAATCAGTTCCGCCGCGCGCGCGAAATATTCATGCGGCACATATTTTTCGAGCAAGCGTTCATTCGGCAAATGAATCGGATGCGTCGGATATTCAAATTCCGTTTGCGCGAGCTGCACATCTTTTGGAATGTCAATCAACACCGGACCCGGGCGTCCATGCCGCGCAATATAAAAGGCTTCGCGCACCGTGTCCGCCAAATCTTCAACGTGGGTAACGAGATAGTTGTGCTTGGTCACGGGCAACGTGACACCCGTCACATCGGTCTCTTGAAACGCGTCACTTCCAATCACCTTCGTCCCTACTTGGCCCGTAATCGCGACGATTGGCACTGAATCCATCATCGCGGTGGCGAGTCCCGTCACCATGTTCGTCGCGCCCGGACCGCTCGTGCCAACACAAACGCCCACGCGTCCCGACGCGCGCGCGTAACCGTCCGCCATGTGCGTCGCGCCTTGCTCGTGGCGCACGAGAACATGATGAATCGGATATTGCAACATCGCATCATACGACGGCAAAATCGCGCCGCCGGGATAACCGAACACAACATCCACGCCTTCGCGTACCAAACATTCCCACAAAATCTGTGCGCCTGCTAATTTGGGCATTCTAAACTCCAACTTTCGATTTTCGATTGCCGATTTTTGATTGCTGCGCCAAACGAAGGCGCGCACAAATCGAAAATCGAAAATCGAAATTTGAAAATAAAAAAGCGAGAGAACGTTCGCGCTCAACTGTTGTAACAGTCAAACAAACATTCGCTCGCCCAATCGTCGTGCTTGGGGTTTTGCGTTCGCATCGCGGCGGTGGCAGTACGAGATTGTTTCTGGTCGGGCTGACCCTTTGCCATCGTCGCGCGCGCGCCATTATGACGCGGCGCGTCATACTCCAAGCGTGCCTGATTCGCACACGCCTCTTGCCATTGTTTCATTTCCATTTCCGAATAACGCGAATTGAACATTTCACTCACTCCTTCCCGCATCTCCCCTCTCCCAAAAATCCTGTTCTTGATTTTTGGGAGAGGGGTTGGGGGTGAGGCAAAACAAAAAGGTAGGCATCCCGCCTACCTTCGACATTGAAGGACTGCTCGGTCCGAAATGAATGTCTGCGAAGCGTTTTTTGCTTCGCAGGTTTTCGGCGTGCTTTGCCGAAAAACAAAAACCCGCCCTTTGGTTCAGGCGGGTTCGATATGCTTGCGTCGTTGCTCGCTTATCGTCGTCGGGGGCGGTTCCCGATGTTCGCCAAAACCACATTACGCCTGTTGCTAAGGATAATAACCTCAACAAGCGCAATAATGCTGACGACGATAATACCGAGCGAGAACATTGTGAGAATTGTAACAGGATACAACGGAGGAAACATCATGCAAAGTGTCTGATTTCACTCGGGGGCTTGTCGTGCGGTTTGTACAGTACCCGGCAAGCGCGAAAATAACCAAGTAAATTTCATCGAGTCTCCTCACGCGTCAATTCGTGCGCGCGCAAGGCGAGTTGTAATTTCAAACGCGTCTCCGCGTCGTCCAAATCGAATGCGCCCAATTCGCGGATGCGTTCGAGACGATAAAGCAATGTGTTGCGATGAATGTACAACGCACGCGCGGTCTTCATTACATTGCCGCGATTTTGGAAATACGTCCGCAGCGTTTCGAGCAAATGTCCCTTGTCCTGGCGGTCAGCGCGCAGCAATTTTCCCAACACTTGTTCGGCGAACGCGCGCAATTCGCCCGTCTCGGAAAGCGGCAGCAGCAAACGATAGACGCCGAGATTCGCATACACTTGCGGCTTGTGGTGCTGTAATCGTTCTTCCAGATGCATGGCTTGCGCGGCTTGATGGTACGACATGCGCGCGTCGAGCAAGCGCGTGACGGGCTGTCCGATGCCAATCGCCAAGTGTGCGCGCGGAAACTCGAGCTGCGCCGATTGCAAGAGCGTTCCTGCCCATTGTTCCACTTCACCGGTGCCGCGTTCGGCATTTACCGCGTACAGCGCGACAATTTCATTATCGCGCGCCGAAGACAACACACGCCCGCGTTGACGCTTGACTTGGGCGCTGACAATGGTTTCGAGCCGTCTCAATGACGGCGTTTCGCGTCCGAGCCACTGGAGCGTCAACACCACATACGGACCCGTTTTGCGAAAGCCCGCGCGTTCCGCCCAACTCATCGCGTCCGCTTCGGTAATCGCTTGCGTCAACACCGCCTGAATCAAATCACCGCGCAATTTTTTTTCGGCAACACTCACCGCTTTCACTTTTGCCATTTCAATCGCGCACACCAGCGCGCCTTGCGCGGCGAGCATTTTTTCGTGCGCGGTAAATTCATTCGCGCGCGCAATCAACGAAACATAACCCCGCGCGACATTGCGCGTCACAATCGGCATCACAAGCCGCGCGCACGTTTCAAAAATTTGTGTAATGGGTTCGCGAACTTGATGCGCTTGTTTGCGGTCATGCAACTCGGGCGGCAAAAAAGAGGGTTCCTGTAACGCTTCCAAAATATCTTGCCAATTCGTCAATTCGCTTGTCGAAATCTGCGCGAGATATTGCAAACGCTTGTCTTGAATCAACACAGCTTTGCGTGAGTAATTTGCGAGGGCGCGCGCGAGTTGCTCGATGCCCTGGTCATCGGCAGAGAGTCGCGCAAGGTGGTGATAGATTTCGCTTTGTTGTGCGAGCAACGCGAAATCGCCGGATTTGTCCATCGGATAAAAAAATCGCCCGGCATTTCGCCGAGCGCCGTCGCGGGGTGAACAGCATGGTAGCATTGCTGTGGATGGATTGCAAACGGGCGAATGGCATTCGCAGCAACAAAAGCGCAAATTCGACCTCCGTCGAATGGGATTCGAATAACTTGCACGTTTGACGTTTGACGTTTCACCTTTGTATAATCGCGCGCATGACCAAACCGCAGTACGGCGACACCATACTTTTGCTCGACCCCGAAGGCAAACGCCTCGCCGTTCGCCTGACACCCAATCAACGCGTGGACTCGCATCTGGGATTCATCAAACACGAAACATTTTTGGACTATCCGTACGGCTCGAAAATTCCGACGCAACTCGGCGAAGGTTTCGTGATGCTGCAACCGTCCACGCTCGACCTCTTGATGAAAGTGAGCCGCGCGACACAGATTCTTTATCCGAAAGACATCGGTTATCTTTTATTGAAACTGAACATTTATCCGGGAAGCCGCGTCGTGGAAGCGGGAACGGGGAGCGGCGCGATGACGCTCGCGTTGGCGCGCATGGTGCAGCCGAACGGTAAAGTGTTCACGTACGAAGAACGCGCGGAGCATCAAGAGAACGCGCGCAAAAATATCGAACGCGCGGGACTGACGCCATTTGTCGAATTTCGCGAACGCGACATTCGCGGCGGGTTCGACGAACGCGACGCGGACGCGTTGTTTCTCGACGTGCGCGAACCGTGGCTCTATCTCGCGCAAGCGCACGCGGCATTGAAACCCGGCGGCTTTTTTGGTTCGCTCGTGCCGACGACGAATCAAGTGAGCGAGATGCTCGGCGAATTGGAACGCATGAGCAACTGGGTTGAAATTCAAGTGACGGAATTGTTACAGCGGAGTTACAAGACGAATGCAGACCGCTTGCGTCCCGATGACCGCATGATCGCGCACACGGGTTTCATTCTCACCGCGCGTTCCGTTTCCGAATCCGTCGAGCCGATGCGAACCAAGCGCGAGAAAAAATATTTTCAAAAGGCGCGGCAAAAAATGAATGAGGAGCGGGAAGCGTCAAACGTCAATGACGCGATGAGGGAGGAGCAAAACGATGAAGGAAACGAAATTGGTTGAAGTGTACAAAGCGTATGGAGAGTTGGAAGCGCAAGTGATTCGCGGCAAATTGGAAACGTCGGGCATTCGCGCGATTTTTCAAAACGAAGCGTTAGGGACACTCGGCTTTGTGTTGGATGGCTTGGGCGAGTTTAAAATTTTGGTCGCGGAGCAAGACGAACAAGCTGCACGCGAGATTTTAGAGAGCGATGAGGAATGAGCATTGAGCATTGAGCAAAAGACGATTCTAAGCAACGCCCAATGCTCAGCGCTTTTGCAACACCACACCATATCCATCATCCGCGTTTCCATCTCCAAACATTTCCGCGACGCGCCAGCCGCAATGCCATGCCAATTCGAGTAACGCGCTTGGCGCAATCCAGAACCAGTCTATTTCTTTTTCGCTCGCGCCGAACTTGAGTTTCAATCGAATGGCGCCAAATTCTTGACCGCGCCGCAGGCGTTGTTCCCAGTACGCGCGATGTTTTGGGTTAAACGTACCGGGTGCGCGCGTCGTCGCAAGAATGCGTCCGCGTCGGTTCGTCACGCGCTCGAGTTCGCGCAGGATATGTTCCAGCCCCGCGCGACTGCCGCAGATTCCCAAATTATTTCCAAACAAAACGATGGTTTCAAATTCCCCGCGTGCGAACGGCAAACGCGCACACGCCGATGCGACGCGCACATCGCGCACCCCGCGTGCGCTTGCCAACGCGGCGATGCGCGGCGAGTTGTCAATCGCCGTCACGCGCAAACCTTTGCGCTGCAAATACAACGCGATGCGTCCCGCGCCGCAGCCGACATCGAGAACGCGCCCGCGCGCGAATTTCAGCGCGGGCTTTTCAATTTTCCAGAACTCTGGATAGGTTGTGAAATACCAGCCAACGTCTTCGGTATTGTTGTAACCATCGTCGCGCAACAATTCCAATTTTGCTTTACCCGTCGCGTCAAACTGTTCGAGCGCGTCGGCAAAAGGGTCGGGGTCAGTGAGTTGCTGCACGTTGAATTTGAAAACGCGGGTCGAGTTTGAGGATCTTGCCCAAGCCCTCGCGCAAAGAAACGCGCGGCGACCAGTCCAACAATTTCGCGGCGAGAGAAATGTCCGCGCCGAGATGCGAAACACCCGACGCTTCTTCTTCGTTGTAGAGACGATGCACGCGCGTGCCAATCAACGCTTCGATTTCGTCAATCAGTTGGGTCATCGTGGTGTCGTTGCCCGAAGCGATATTGATGCACGCCCCGTCAATGTTTTGGATTGTCGCCGCGCGTTCGAGCGCGCGCACCACATCGTCAATGTACACAAAATCGCGCGACTGTTTGCCGTTCCCAAAAACGACGAGCGAGCCGCCGCTCAATGCCTGTTTGAGAAAACGCGGAATGACGGGCGCGTGCGAAGGCGGCAATTGCTGATGTGGTCCATAGGCGTTGAAAATTCGCAGCACCACCGATTCAATTTTCCACAACGCGCCAATAGCCTGCACGTAATATTCTGCCGCCAATTTGCTCACGGCATACGGCGAGGTGGGACGCATCTCTGCTTTTTCCGAAACAGGTTGATGCGGTTGTTCACCATACGCCGCGCCCGACGACGCAAGAATCACGCGCCGCACACCCGCATCGCGCATCGCGGTCATCAGCGCAACTGTGCCGCCGACATTGACCGCGTTGTACTCGACGGGATACAGAATGGATTCGGGAACGGACACGCGCGCGGCAAGGTGATATACACAGTCCACGCCGCGCAAGAGCCCCCACAATTTTGGAATGTCGCGCACATCGCCGCGTGTAAAATCTACGCGCGAATCCAATCCCACTTTTTCGCCCGCGCTCAAATCGTCAATGACGCGCACGTGATGCTGCTGCTCTGCGAGATAATTGGCGAGGGCTTTGCCGATAAACCCCGCGCCGCCGGTGATAAGAACATTCATGTTATTGGTAACGAGTTTGGTCGTCAGGATAATACGCAGGGTCAAGCGCGTCGTCCACCTGGCGCATAAAAATTCGCCAGATGGCAAAGCCGCCAATCAAAACAATGCCAAGCAAACTGACGCCGATAATTCCCACGGAACCAAGAATCAACGCGAGCGAAACTCCGTTGCCGCTATCGGAGCCGCCACTGTTCGAGTCGTTTGTGCTGCCGCCTTGTGGAATCTTGCTGCGGCGTTCGGGTGTTGGCGTCGCGCGGCGTTGTGAAACTTCGGCGGGTGTGGCAGTCCACGCTTGCGCGGGTACGGTGGGAATCTCCGTCGCGGGAATCGTCGTCAGAGTTGGCGGGACGCGCGTGGGACGCGGCGTCGGTGGGTCCGCGCTCGTTGGCGGGACTGCCGTTGCGAGCAGAGTTGGCGTCACAGAAGGTTGAACGGTTTCAACCGGAATGTCGTTGCGCGGCAGCAAACACATCACGTCATAAAAAACCTTGTCGCTCGCGGACGTACTTAGATTGTACACGCGCACAAACACGGTCACTTGATTCGCCAACGCTTTGAACGTAATCCGCATGTCGGGATGATTCAAACTGCGTCCCGATGAACCTGTGCCAACTTCCGGTCCCCACTGCACGTTCACGGACTGCGGGTCCGTGCCGCCGTAGGGGTCATAGCCCACGCGGCGAATCACCACGTCATCCACTTTGGTGTTATTGCCGCCGCCGGTATCGCGCAGCATCGCCGCCCAACCGACGGAAAATTCATACGATGCGCCGGGGGTAACGCCTGAAACAATTTGATAAATTCCCGAATCGAAACGAATCCCATCGCCGTGAATGTATTGCGACGAGGAACCGCCAATGTCGCCGTTCGCGCTTTCGTTGTCCGCCAAATCGAACGCGGGCCAATCGCCATTTATCAAAAACGCGTTCCACGAATTTGCAACAACGCCATGCGCAGTGTCATACCCGCCGTCGGTGATGGAACCGTTGCGCGTCAGATTGTCGCTACGCGTGGTACATGGACCTTGCGCGTATGCGCGCGGGGCGAACGGCGAAAACAGTTCCGCGAGCAGCGCGGCAACAAGCGCAAAAAATACAACGCCAAGCCAATTCAAGCGCATAGGAATTCCTGACATAAAGTGTGTTCTTTATTTGCGGCGGAGCAAGAGAAACGCGGCGGCGCCCACCAAAACAATCGCGCCGGAAACGCCCACGATTCCCAAAAAGCCGACGACGCCCAGTCCCACGTTGGAGACTTGCGCGCGGTTTTGAGAAGATGCTGTGTTTTGAGACACCGCAACGCGCGTGCGCGTCGCGCGCGTTGTGGACTGTGCCTGCGCTACACGCGTCCGGGTAGGGGGCGCGCTTGTCGGTTCGAAAAGAGTCGCGGTTGGTTCTACTGCCGGTTCCTCTGTCGGCGGAGGTTCATTCGTTGGCTCTGCTTCTGGCGTGGGCTCATCCGTGGGCTTCGGCGCGTTCGTCGGTTTCGCTGTTGGCGGAACATTTGTCGGCGGCGCGGGGGGGGGTGTTGCCGTCGGCGCGGTGACTTGAATCGGCGGCATATCCGTCGCTTCGACAAGCCCGGGCGTATCTACAAAAACGTCAACATGTCTGTCGCTGTACGGATTTGTAACCCAAATAAAAACCGTGATGTGGTCTGCGCGCGCGTACTCGCTCACCTGGAGCGCGTCGTCCTCAAAACGTCCTTTGCCAAAAAAATCGTTTGACCATTTGATGCTGCCCGAATTCGGGTCCATTCCTCCAAAAGGGTCAATCCCCAAACGGCGATTGACTTCATCGCCCTCTTTCCACCCTCTGCCGTTCACACTCGAAACACAAAACGGACAAGAGAAACGATAGCCCTTGCCCGGCGTCACAGGAACGCGTTGAAACACTTTGCGGTCAAACGGCGCATCGCCGCGAAATGTGAGGGAAGGTCCTTTGGGCCAACCTTCGCCTTCGGTGAGTTGGAGATTGCTTGGGACATCACATTTCCAAATTCCCGAACACGCGCCTTCGTCGCCGTAAAAATTATCAAACTCGCAGTCTTTCAACAGTCCACAGCGCGGGTCTTCGGCGTCCGTTGCATTTGGCGCAGAGGCAAAAAATATGAGCGCCAGCAAAATTGCCGCGCTCGCCGCGAACACTTTTCTGAAAATCATTACTACGATTCTAGTCGCGGAATTTTGACTTGTCAATTTTTTGACGGCTCATTGCAATTGTCATTTTTCTAAATCTCGATAAACTCGCTTGGAACAACCACATTCCACTTGAGGTTAATCCTTGTCACTCAAACTGATTTCTCCCACCGATTTAACCCGCGCGCAAATGGAAGCGCTGTTTGCGCGCGCCGACGAAATTGCCAACGGCGCGTCCCCCAACCTTTCGGGTACGCACAGCGCGCTCGCGTTATTCAACCCCGCGTTTCCCTTGCCCATCCACGTCGAACAAACATTGCGCGACGCGGGAGCGCAAATCATTTCTCTCACATCGCCAGAACACATTTCCAACACAAACACAAACGTGATTTTATTCAGCAGTCCGCAAACAGATTCGGCGCGCGCATACGCAGCAAAAACAAACGCGTCTTTTTTGAACGCGGGCGACGGTACGCACGAGAATCCTGTGCACGCGTTGTGCGACGCGTACGCGATTTGGACACTGAAAGGCAATTTACAACATTACCGCACTGCAATCTTGGGTAACGCAAAATTCAGCGCGGAGGCACATTCGCTCGCGCGCGTGTTGGGCATATTCGGCGCGCGCATTTCCTTTATCACCACCGCGCCGCTTTCGATGCCGTACGATTTGACCGATGAAGTGCGCCTGAGCGCGTATGAGGTCGAAGAAACGAATGACCTCGCGACAACCCTAAGAAAAACGGACGCGTTGTATCTCGCCAACATTGACCCCCATCGCGTCGAGAAAAAAATTTTTGATAAACAAAAAAGTTTTTACACATTGACCCCCGAAACTTTCGCCGAAGCAAAAGAAGGCCTCGTGATTCTCGGCGAATGGGACGGCGCGGAATCGCTCCTCGCCCCTACCCGCCCGGCTGTGGAACGCGCCGCGCGTGCGATGTTGTGCGCGCTTGTAGAATTTGCAATCAAATGACGGGCGACGGTGGACCGTGGACGGAATCTGTTCGTTCGTCGTTCATCCTCCGTCCTCCGTCATCAAAACAATTTCCCCTGCTCTGTTTTTTTGCCAAACGCGAGTGTTGCGCCGCCCGCGACGAGATGCGCGTAACGCGTCGTTTCCGGCACGCGATATCGTTTCGTACAGCGCAGCACGAAATCCATCGCAGTTTCCAAATCAATGCGATGTCCGATGGAAACATAGATGGGATGGATTGCGCGTTTGGTGTCGAGTTTTGTGCGGACTGCCGCGCCAATGGTCTCGCCCTTGTCAACGAGCGGCGTCCACGCGCCGAAACGATTTTCCGGCAGTGCGGCGCGTCCCACCAAAATGGATTTCGCGCATCCGATTGTCGGCTTGTCGAGCAGGACACCGAGATGACACGCAATCCCAAAACGACGCGGATGCGCGCGCCCCTGCCCGTCCACGATGATTAAATCCGGTTCGCGTTCCAAATTTTCCAACGCGTCAAATACAACAGGCAGTTCGCGGTACGCCAAGAGTCCCGGAACATACGGAAAGGTGACGCGACGCCGCGCAATACTCCAAGCAACCGGCTCGAGCGAAGGAAACGCGAGCACGACAATGGCGGCACGCGCGATTGTATTTTCATTTTCGAACCCCACGTCCACGCCCGCGACAAAATCCACCGCACCGAAATCATTCGCGGCGCGCACACGCTGTGCGAGCGCGCGCTGCTGCGCGATGGCTTGCTGCGGCGTCAAGTCCCAATTCAAATCCGTTGGAATTCTCATCCTGCGTGACCTCATTCAGACAACGCGTCTCGCGTGAAATCGTAATCTGCCCGTAACACGGGAAGCGTTTTGAAATTCCCGCGAATGAATATACTATACGCCAAGTATGCTTGCCAAAACGCGTCACCGCTTCGCGCAAAGCACTGTATCGGGCGCGGGGTAAAAAATTTCACCGCGCGAGTATGCAGCGGCTGGCGTTATATGAAACGAACCGCTTTGCAATTTGAATGTTCAGATGGAATCGAGTTGTGCCGTAATGGTACAACTCGATTCCTGTCACTATAACAAACGAGATACAAGGAGCAATACGTGGCTACTAAAAAATCTACTTCCCCAAACGGAGTCAAGAAAAGCACGGGCAAAGGTCCGAAAAAAGTGCGCGTCGCGATTATCGGCGTGGGCAACTGCGCGAGCAGTTTCGTGCAGGGCATTCACTATTATCAAGACGCGCCGGTGGACACGCCCGTACCCGGCTTGATGCACACCGTCCTCGGCGATTATCATGTCGGCGACATCGAAGTCGTCGCCGCGTTTGACATTGACAAAAATAAAGTAGGAAAGGATGTTTCCGAAGCAGTCTTTTCCGCGCCAAACAACACATACAAATTTTCCGATGTTCCCAAGTTGGGCGTGCCCGTCCATCGCGGTATGACACACGACGGCATCGGCAAATATCTTTCGCAGGTCATTGAAAAAGCGCCGGGAGCGACGGACGATGTGGTGCAAATCCTCAAAGACACCAAGACCGATGTGGTCATTTCGTACTTGCCCGTCGGTTCCGAAGAAGCGACAAAATGGTACGTCGAACAAATCTTGAAAGCGGGTGTCGGCTTTGTCAACTGCATTCCTGTTTTCATTGCGCGCGAAAAGTATTGGCAGAAACGGTTTGAAGACGCGGGTGTTCCCGTCATCGGCGACGACATCAAATCCCAAGTCGGCGCGACGATTACGCATCGCGTACTGACGCGCTTGTTCCGCGACCGCGGCGTGAGGTTGGACCGCACGTATCAACTGAACTTTGGCGGCAACACCGATTTTCTCAACATGCTCGAACGCGAACGTCTCGAGTCGAAAAAAATTTCCAAAACGAACGCGGTGACTTCGATGCTCGAATACAATTTGCCGCCCGACGATGTGCATGTCGGTCCGAGCGATTATGTGCCGTGGCTCAAAGACCGCAAGTGGGCATACATTCGCCTCGAAGGGACAACGTTCGGCGATGTGCCGTTGAATGTCGAGTTAAAACTCGAAGTGTGGGATTCGCCCAACAGCGCGGGCGTGGTGATTGACGCGGTGCGCTGCGCGAAAATCGCGATGGACCGCGGGCAGTCGGGCGCCATCTTTGCGCCGAGTTCGTACTTTATGAAGTCGCCGCCGAAACAGTTTCCCGACGACCAAGCCCGCGCAATGGTGGAAGAATTTATCGCGGGATAATTTGTCATTGCGAGGAGCGAACTCGGAGACAAAGGAATCTCAACGCGTGACGTACACACATCGCGTTGTCGTGGCAATTGAGAAAAAGATTGCTTTGTCACAAAAATCGTTCCTCGCAATGACATCGTACCTTGCACTTGGACTCGCTCATCGTACTCGGTTATCGGTTCGCGGTGTGGGCTGCGCCGCGCTTGCCGCAGCGTTTTGGATTCTGGTTGTTTGCGCGATTGGGCGATTTGGCATATCTCTTGAGCGCCGACGGACGCGCAAATTATCAAAAAAATTTGCGGCATGTGCTGGGCGAGAACTATTCGCAAGCCAAAGCGAAACGGATTACGCGCAAAGCGTACCAAAATTCTCTCAAAAATTATTTTGATTTGTTTCGCGGGCACGCGTTGAACGAGGCGCAAGTGTACGCGCAGCTCGAATCCGTCGAGGGACTTGAACATCTCGACAATGCGATTGCGCTCGGCAAAGGTATCGCGGGCGGCAGCGCGCACTTTGGCAATTTCAACATGTTTGTGCATTTGACTGCCGTGCATTTGCACAAAAAGCACGAGGTTGTCGTTCCCGTCGAACGATTAAAACCCGATGCGGTCCATGAAATTGTCACCAGACAGCGCGCCGCACAAGGCATTGAACTCGTGCCGGCGGACGCGGCAGGGCGCGTCTTGTTGAAAAAATTGCGCGCGGGCGCGATTCTTGGACTCGCGATTGATTTGGACCCGACGCGCACAGGACCGATTGTCAACTTTTTCGGCGCGCCCGCGCAGTTGCCCGACGGCGCGGCGGTGTTGGCAATCAAATTCAATGTGCCGCTGATTCTGGCGTTCAATCGGCGGCTGGAGAACAACAAGTGCGCGGTGGTGATTGAACCGCCGCTCGAACTTGAACGCACGGGCGACTTGCAAAAGGATTCGCGCGCGGCCGTCGAAAAAATCGTCGCGCGCATGGAACACTGGATTCGAAACGAACCGGAGCAGTGGATTTTGTTTAGCCCTGTTTGGCAAGAGGACACGAACAAAGACGTTCAATGAAGATTGCGCTCGTCACGCCGTACGATTATCCATTCCCCGGTGGTGTCACCGAACACATCATGCAGCTCGACCGCGAATTTCGGCGGCGCGGGCATGATACGCGCATCATTGCCGCGTCTTCGACGGACGACACCCTCGACGAAAATGTGATCAAAGTCAGCGGCACGGTCTCTTCATTCCCGTTCAGCGGTTCCAATGTCCGCGTCACGATTTCACCACAAGTGTATCAACGCATCAAAAAAATTCTCAAGCGCGAAAAGTTCGACGTTGTTCACGCGCACGAACCCGCCGCCCCGCCCCTCTGTCCGATTGTTCTCCATCACTCGCGCGCGGTGAACATTGGAACGTTTCACGCGTACCGCGAGACAAACACCGCGTACCAAATTACGCGCCCCCTTTTGACTCCGCTTTACAACAAATTGGACGGGCGTATTTTTGTTTCGCAAGCGGTGCGCGATTTTACGCTCGCAACATTTGCAGGCGACTATCGCGTGATTCCGAATGGAATTGATGTGCAGCGTTTCGCGGCGCCGCACATTGAACCGATTAAACGCTTTGACGATGAGCGTCCGAACATTTTGTACGTGGGCCGTTTGGACAAACGGAAAGGTTTTGAATATCTCTTGCGCGCGTTTCCGCGCATCAAGGAGCAGATTCCCAACGCGCGGCTCTTGGTGGTCGGCGCGTTCGATGCCCAAGAAAAAGAGCCGTTTGTCCGTTGGACGCGGCAACAGCAGTTGACGAGTGTGCATTTTGTCGGCTATGTGTCACGTCAAGAACTGCCGCGCTACTATCGGACCGCGACATTGTTTTGCGCGCCATCAACAGGTTTTGAAAGTTTCGGCATTGTGCTGTTGGAAGCGATGGCAGCGGGGATTCCTATTGTCGCGTCCGACATTACGGGCTATCGCCAGGTTCTCACGCACCAACACGAAGGCGTACTGGTGCCCCCGTACGAACCCGAAGCGATTGCAAACGCGGCAGTGCAATTGTTGCGCGATGCGCGCACGCGGCACAACATGGCACATGCGGGACGAATCACCGCAAGACGGTACGATTGGACGCATATTGCCGAACAAGTTTTGTCGTACTATGATGAACTGCTGCTCGAACGCAAGAACGCGCACAAACACATCACGTATACGCGATGGAATTGGCAAAGACCATTTTTGAGTGCGAGCGAATGAAACAAATCCGCGACGTGATTGTGATTGGTTCGGGCATGATTGGCAGCGCGATTGCGTTGGCGGTATCGCGCGCGGGAACCAAACGCGTCACGCTGATTGATAAAGGTCCGCTGGTGTCAGGCATGACGCGGCGCAGCCCGGGGCTCGCGCATCCGTTTCAAGCCCATCCGTTGTTGTGCGAGTTGGCAAATTCAAGTTTCGAGTTTTATAACCGGTGGGCAATGCAGCTCGGCGGCAAAAATCCGTTCGTGACCACAGGGGCGGCAGCCGTTGATTTTCCCAACGCGGAAGCGTCGGCACAGTTTGCGTTGTGGAAAGAACATGTACAAAATGCGAGTGGCATCGCGCCGAACGCGCTGCAGACCCTGTACCCCGATATTTCAAAACAGTTTCGCGCGGCAATGTTCACGCCGCACGCGGGTTACGCCGACGCGGTACTGACCGCGCAGGCATTTGTGAACGCGGCAAAAGAACGCGGGCTGGATGTGCAGACCGGCACGCAAGTGAAACAAATCGCGGTGCAAGGCAGACAAATCTTGGGCGTCAAAACGACGACAGGCGACATTGAAGCGCCGGACGTAATTGTGGCGGCGGGCGGCTGGAGCGAACGCTTGTTGGCAGCACTGGGCGTGGTTTTGCCCTTGCGCTTGCAGCGCGCGGTGATTGCGTTCTACGAACAACCGCCGAGCGTGACGAACGATTTACCAATGCTTATTGATGCGAGCGGCGCACATTTTGTTCGTCCGCATCCGTACCGCATGAGCGCGGCGGGCTGGATTTCCACAGACGCGAATTTTCAAAATGTGGACGCGTTGGACGAGTATGTTTTGCCGAATGAATATGCGCGCGTGCAGAATTTCTTGACCGCGTGCCTGCCGGAATTTGCAAACACGCGCCCAAAACGCGCGCATACCGTTTTGTACGAAACGTGCGCGGATGGGCTGCCTGCGTTGGGGCGCGTGGGAAATTTCGATGGCTTGTACATCGCGGCGGGATTCGGCGCGAGTGCATTCGCGGTGGCTCCGGCGGTTGGCGAAAGTGTAATGCAAATGTTGGTTGACGGCGACGCGACGCGTGATATATCATCGTTCCATCCGCAGCGCGTCACCCTCAACCCTAACCCCTCTGCTACAGAGAGAGGGGCTTGAGAAAATGCTTACCGACTTGGCACGAAGGTACGCGCGAGAATTTTTGAACACGCTCGCGCGTTTTTTTCAACAGCTCGGCTTGACGCCCAACGCGCTGACGTTGATTGGACTCGCGCTGGTGTGCGCCATCGCAGTTGTGATTGCAGTCGGGTACGAAGTGTTGGGCGCGGTGCTGTTGATTGTGGGCGCGGGATTTGATGCAACGGACGGCGCGCTCGCGCGCCTCACGAATCGCGCAACAAAGTTCGGCGGGTTTTTGGATTCCACACTGGACCGCTACGCAGACGGATTCTTGATGTTGGCGTTGGTGTGGCGCGGGATGGAATTGAACAATCGCTGGCTTGTTGCGTTGGCGGGGCTGGCGTTGATTGGCGCGTTTCTGGTGAGTTACACGCGGGCACGCGCGGAAGGATTGGGCTTGCAGTTAAAAGAGGGCTGGTTCACGCGTTTGGAACGAATGATCGTTTTGGTGCTGGGGTTGTTCGGCACACTTGTTTTGGGAGAATGGAGTTTGGTTGGCGCCGCCGGCGTGCTTGCCATTCTGTCGAACGTCACCGCGATTCAACGCATTCTGTTGACCCGGCAAAAACTGGATTAGCGCAAATTCCGATTCGGTATGATACAAACCAGCATTCGACGTTTCAATTTGTGGCGCTATTTCTCGCTGGCGAGTCTGGGCGTTTTGGTGCTGACCACCATTTTCGTCGGACTGTTGACCTACGTGCGCGCGCGTGAAGCGCTGGTTCGCAGCAGCGAAGACTATGCAGAGAGCATCGCGCGCAATCTTTCCTTTCAACTCGCTACCGACCCTATTTTTAATTTGCAGACGAATGAGACCGGCATCACACT
>CALMZO010000068.1 GCA_937870825.1 uncultured Chloroflexota bacterium
GCAAGTTGCCGACGAACTGGTCGAAGGCGGCGTGCGCGCGATTTTAAATTACGCGCCGACCACGTTGAGCGTGCCGCCGCGTGTCAAGGTGTACCACATTGACCCCGTAGCGGGACTGCAGAGTATGACGTATTATCTCTAGCTGTGCCATGGACACACCGCTTCAACCCGCGCTCGCGCTTGTACCGCCGTTCAACAATCAATTCCTCTTTTCAGACCATTACCTCGCCAGTCTTTTGCCGCAAGACCCGCACTGGGATGCCGCACTCCCCTAAGCCCAAGCGTTTGCAATTTTTTTGCGTGAACTTTACGCGCGCGAAAAGAAACAACTGCCTCATTACAACGAAGACCAGTTGCGAGAAAACTGGCTACGAAAAATTTTCACCCAACTCGGACATTTATATGAAATTGAAGCGAGTGTGCCGGGTCTCGACGCGCATATCACCCGCCCCGATTACTTTTTTTTGGCACCGACGCGGAACGTCAAGCCGCAACGCGCGCACAAAAGACAAACGAGTACGCGCGGCACGCATTGGCGGTGGGGGAAGTCAAAGTGTGGAACGTGCCGTTGGGGAAAAAATTATAAGGCGGCGGACCGAGTTTCGACGCGCAAAATCCAAGTTGGCAAATTCCCCAGTACCTCAGCACGATGGGTTTGACGTGGGGCATTTTGTCGAATGGGCGCGCGTGGCGTCTCGTTCAAAAAGATTCGAGTGGGCGGCTCGCGATTTATTATCAAGTAGATTTGGTGGAATTGCTCACGCGTGACGACGCCAGCGCGTTCCGCTATTTCACCTTGTTTTTTTCGCAAGCCGCATTTCGTCGCGACGCGCAAGGGCGCGTGTTTCTCGACGACGCGTTGAACGCGAGCACTGCGTATGCGCGCGCTCTGGAACAAGATTTGCGCGACAATGTGTATCGCGCGCTCGAACGTTTGATGCAAGGTTTTTTGGATTTGCCTGCAAATCGTTTGGACGAAAAGAATCTGTGCGAAATTTATGACAATAGCTTGTATCTTTTGTATCGTTTGCTCTTTATCCTCTATGGCGAAAGTCGCGGACTGCTCCCGTTGCAAAATGACCGCTATCGCGTGAATTACGCGTTCGACACCCTCAAACGCGAAATTGCGGAACTGAAACACAAACCCGCGCAGCGCACCACCAACTATTGGGGACGGCTGAAAAATTTATTTCAAATCATCAATGGCGATGATGCGGAGTTAAATCGCGAACTCGGCGTGCCGCGTTACAACGGCGGACTGTTTAGCCCGACGCTGCATCCGTTTTTGGAAAACAACGCGGTGGGTGACCGCGCACTCTTTGATGCGATAGAGTTGCTCAGTCGTCGCGCGGGAGAACACGGACGCGAGTTTGTGGACTATCGCACGCTCGGCGTGCGCCAACTCGGTTCGATTTACGAAGGTCTTTTGGAATCGCAGCCGCGCTACGCCGCGCAAAATATGATTGCCGTGCGCGAAGGCAAAACGACCAAGTGGCTCGCGGAACGTGACGCGCCATCGCACGCGCAAATTCAAGAACGACGTGCGGCAAAAGAAATTTTTCTTGAAAATGACCGCGGCGAACGCAAAGCAACGGGTTCGTATTACACGCCCGAATATATTGTGCAATACATTGTGCAAAATACGCTCGCTCCGTTGGTTGCGGACGCGCGCACGCGCATTGAAACGCGCGGGGATGGACGACAGCGCGCGTTATCCCTCGCGGACGAGGTGTTGAATTTGCGCGTCCTCGACCCCGCAATGGGCAGCGGACATTTTCTCGTGGACGCGATGGAATTTCTTGCGTTGGAACTGGCGAACGACCCGCACTTGCAAGAGGAAATCCCCGGCGATGAAGATTTGTTGTATTGGAAACGGCGCGTGGTGGAACGCTGTATGTATGGCGTGGATAAAAATCCGCTCGCCGTCGAATTGGCGAAATTGTCGTTGTGGCTTGCCACCGTCGCCGCCGACCAGCCGCTTTCCTTTCTCGACCATCATCTCAAACACGGCGACTCACTCATTGGCGCGCGTGGCAAGGATTTGGGCAACGCGCCGCCAACTCTGTTGACAAAAAAACAATTGGCGCAGCAGCAGGCGGGGCAAATCAATTTGTTTGAATATCGGCTCGCGCAGCAGTTGCCGATTGTGTTGGGAAAAATTTTGGAAATTACGGAAACGGCAAGCGACACCTACGAACGCGTGCAAACCAAAGAGGCGGTGAACGAGGCTTTGGAAAAACTGAAAGCGCCGTTCGAGCAAGTGGCGAATTTGTGGACGAGCGCGTATTTTGGAAATCAATTTACGTTGAGTGAATATGACGACGCGCTAAACTTGATTCCAACACCCGAAAAATTGTCCACGCTGCCCGCGTTACAACGCGCGCAAAACATTGCGCGTGAACGCGATTTCTTTCATTGGGAACTCGCGTTCCCCGAAGTGTTTTATGATGCGAACGGACATTCACTAGGCGAACGCGCGGGCTTTGACGCGGTGATTGCAAATCCGCCGTACTTGAACATGGATAGAGTTGAAAAATCTGTATCGAGATTTCTAAGTCTGCATGTGCGGGAAATATGGATGGGGCAAGCTGATTATTTCTATTTCTTTGTCGCAGAGGGTTTGCGAAATCTTCATAATCAAGGATTACTTGGTTATATCTTTGCGCGCTATTTTATGGAGGCTCATTTCGCATCTGGTTTTCGCCGCTATATTCTCGATGAGTCTGTGCTTCATCAAATTGTGGACTTTGGAAATTATACCGTTTTCAAGAACGTTGGAACAAAAACATGTGTCATGCTATTGCAGAAGGAAGTCCAAGAAGAAAATCGTGGAAAGAACTTGATAATCGTCCGCCGACTACTGGAGAAAAATCCTTCAGAAGAACGGGTTGTCGCGTCATTACAAAATGAACAACAGACGCTCTTTGAAGTGCTATAGACGTTAAGAAAACGAATTAGAAAATCGCGGCTTGCATGAAACGCCAAACGGATGTATTATAGTGGACCCGTAAATTCAGACACGAAATTGGGTCAAAATAAGATATAAAATCGAACCATGCGAAAACGTCATT
>CALMZO010000069.1 GCA_937870825.1 uncultured Chloroflexota bacterium
TGCTCGCGCACGAACTCGCGCATGTCGTTCAACAATCGCGCGCCGCACAAGACAATTTCGTCATTCAACGCAAAGCCAAAGACAAAGGACTGCCGCCCGCGCTCAAGCGCGCGCTCGCCGGCGACGATGATGACGTACGCGACCTCACAAACAACGCGGCGTGGAATGAAATCGAACTTGACGAGAAACAATCGGCGACGCTGCTCATTCACTTGCTCGACGGTTTCACGGGCGACGACGACGAGGACGCCGGGCTGGAAATTTTACGCAAAGACATTGGCGAAGGCATTCTGGACCCGACGCTGCTCGAACTGAATCAACGCGGACGTTTCGGGCAGTTGCTCGACGATTACGATGGCTCGCAGTATCACGAGTTGTTGATTTTGTTGTCGTTCAACCTGCATCAACGAAAAACGCGCGCGCGTTATCTCGACGAATTTCTGGTGATGAATTGGGTGCGCGAATTTGAGGAACGCGCGATTGTGGACTTGCTCATCAATGCGCCTGCCGCCGACCGCGCAGAGTTGCTTAAACCCAAATTTCGCGAGGAAGGTTTGCGCGAAGCAATTGACACCAAAGAACTGTCTGTCAAGTACGAACAATTAGTACTTGATGCCTTGGGCGAACGCGCGAAACAAGTGATGAAGGACACTGCCGCGTGGCGCAAAATTTTTGACGAGCAGGCGAGCAAGTGCATCAAGCAAGGAATGTCGAAAGAAGGCGCGGACGATTTGTTTCAACGCGCAGTCACGGACATTCAAAAACAGGTCAAGCATGAAATTCTAGAGCTCGGCTTGGATGTGACGTCGGAATTGGCGAAGCCGTTCGGCGAACCTGACCCCGCGCGCATGGCAGAGTACAATCGCGCCTTTCGCAAAAGCATGGACGGACTGCTCGAACAGAAACGCCGCGAATTTTGTTCCGAGCTGCGTTGGGGCGTTGAATTCAATCGCAATCTCGACCAGGTGGCAGGCATCGCGTGGAGCAAAGACGACCTGAATAAGATGGACAAAATTTTGTCCGCGATTCCCGACGAGATTCTGCACGCGGACCCGAATTTCCAAGCGTTCTTGCGCGAAAAAGCGCGCGCCAACAAACGCTGGCTCGGCGGTGAGACGTCGGGCAATCGAATCAACTTGCTGCAGGGTCTGAGTTTGAGTACGACCGCGCACGAACTGGGGCATGTTGTCCACAATCTCGACCCGCAGCTGTTGAATGACTTTGAAGACATCTCGGGCTGGGAATTTTTGGACGGCCCGAAACTTGACGCGCTCAAAAAGAAGGACAAGGATTTTCCCGCGCTGCTCGCGCGTCTGGACGAAAAACGCAAGAACGACGGCAACACGCGCGCCGAGTGCGGCGAAAAATATAAAGACAATTTTTTCTATCTCTTTAATCGCTACGGCGCGGGCTATTGGCGTCATCCGTTCCCGCTGCCCGAAGGCAAATTGTTTGTGAGCGATTACGCGGGGACGCATCCGCAGGATGATTTCGCGGAAACGTTCGCGGAATACATCACCAACCCGAAACGGTTACGCGGCAAACATTTCCGCGACAAGTACAAATTCATGCACGTCGAAGTGTTTGTCCGCTTTTGGCTGCGCCGCCAATTCCGCAAGGTCAGCGACGAACTCGACAAAATTTTTGCCGCGACGCTCGACAAATTCCCGAAAGAGAACACCTTTGTCGTACGACTGCGCGAGGGTTTTGTGCAAGATTTGTGGGACAAATTTTTCGACACGCAAAACGAGCTCGTTCGGACGCGCGCCGCCGAAGCGGAAGGCGAAAAATTTGAAACGGCGATTCCGCTCAAAGGTTCCACTCGGGTGCGCGACATCACCGCGTTCCTGACCGACGGCGCGCGCGACCTGATGGCGCTCGCAGAAAAAATTATCACGCCGCAAGCGCAAATGGGCAGCGTACTGATGGGCGCATTCCTCGAATTGGACCCGTCGCTTGAACCCGCGTTCCAAGCGCTCACGAATAGATTGACGAACGACTTGGAATTTGAATTGTGGGGACAATTTGAACCGCTCGCCGAACGCATTCTCAAAGGCGAACGCGTGGTCAAGGACAAATGGCAAGAGGTGGACGCCATCGCCGCGCAGATGGACAAGGTACCCGATGTCATCGAAAGCTATTTGCCTATCTATGGCGAATTGATTCAGGCGCGTTTGCAGCTGTTTAATTTTGTGCGCGACGAATTGCTCAAGCTCAAAGACGGTACGCAAGCCAAAGAATCGTTCCGCGTGTTCAGCGTCGCGCGGCTCAAACGTTTCAACGAAGCGATGGAACGCGTGCCGCGAAATGTGCGCGCGGGCGAGCCGTTTGAGCCGAGCGCGTTCGGCAATCCGAAACTTCAAGCCGCGCAAGACATCAAAGAAATTACCGCGTTCAAGCGAACGCTCAAACCATAATCATGCCCAGTTCTCCAAATTCTCCGCGTCTTGTCAAAGGCGGCATCGTGTTGCTCGACCCCGAATCGTCGGCGGTGCTGCGCGTGATTCCTTTGCAATACAATCCCGACACACTCACGCGCACATTGCAAGCGCAAACTGTCGGCGAGGGCGCAGACCCAAGTGAAGCGATGCGCCTCAAAGGTCCGCCTGTCGAAACCATCAAACTCGAAGCGGAATTGGACGCAACGGACGCGATGGAATTTCCCGACCAAAATGCAAACGTCGTCGAGTACGGCATTCAACCGCAGCTCGCCGCGCTCGAAACGATTTTGTATCCGTCAAGCGCGCAGTTGCAGCAAAACAATTCGCTCGCGTCAAGCGGCACACTCGAAATTATTCCGACGGAATCGCCGCTCGTGCTTTTTGTGTGGAGCAAGACGCGTATCGTTCCCGTGCGGCTCACCGAATTCAGCGTGACCGAAGAAGCGTTCGATGTAAATTTGAATCCGCTGCGCGCCAAAGTGAGTTTGGGCATGCGCGTATTGAGCATCAACGATTTGGGATTCAATCACAAAGGCGGCAGTCTCTATATGATTTATCAACAGCAAAAAGAAATGCTCGCGTCGTTGAACAAATCGGGTACGCTCGGCGCGTTGGGAATTGGAGGAATTCCGTAAAAAGACGGACGACGGAGGACGAACGACGAATGAGCAATCCCCTTGAAGCATTACTCCAAGCAACGCCATTGACCGCGCAATTGTTCGCGCCGAACAGTCGCTACGCGGGAATCGAAACAGCAACGCTCGAACGCGCCGACGGAACAATCATCCGCTACGTGCGCCGCCGCTTTTGCCCCAACCCGGAACGACTCTCGTTGCTGTTTGAACATTTCGTGAAACAAGGCGAACGGCTCGACAACATCACCGCGCAATATCTGGGCGATCCCGAATTGTTCTGGCGCGTGTGCGACGCGAACAATGTATTGCGTCCCAAAGAGCTGGAAGAGATTGGAAAGAGAATTCGTATTACATTGCCTGATGGGGTACCGTGAAACGTGAAACGAAATGCGAGAGACGTGAAACGTCAAACGTCAAACGTGAATCGTCAAACGTCAATCGCAATTTGAAATTCAAAGTTTCGTAAACATAAACTGCACGAACGCACTATTGCACGAACGCACGATTGCACGAACGCACTATCGCACTCACATGCTGAAAGGGATTCACCTCACACTTTTGATTGGTCCTGTCGTCGCGACGCCCGTGCCGCAGGTTGCCCTCGACGCGCTTACGAGCGTGCAGGTGACGACGAGCGCGGGCGAACGCAGCGGCTTTCAACTCACGTTCACGTTGAGCAATCAATCACCTCTTCAAACATTTTTCTTGTTGACAGGCGGAAGCATTCCGCCGATTCTGCGCGTGATTCTCATCGCGACGGTAAGCGGCACGCCGAATGTTTTGATTGACGGCGTGGTGACACATCAACAAGTGACGCCTGCAGACAACGGACGTTCGACGCTGACGGTGACAGGACAAGATTTGAGCGCGGTGATGGACTTGATTGATTTCAGCGGCACACCGTTTCCGGCAATGCCCGCCGAAGCGCGTGTCATGTTGTTGTGCGCGAAATACGCGTTTCTTGGAATTATCCCGCAAGTGATTCCGAGTGTGTTGATTGACCTTCCCATTCCGACGGAACAAATTCCCACACAACAAGGCACGGACCTATCGTACATCAATTCGCTCGCGGATGAAGTGGGCTATGTGTTTTATCTCGAACCCGGTCCGATGGCCGGACAAAGCATCGCGTATTGGGGACCCGAAATCAAAGTCGGCGCGCCGCAGCCCGCGCTGAACATCAACATGGACGCGCACACAAATGTCGAATCGCTCGATTTCTCTTTTGATGGAGAATCCGCGATGCTGCCGATTGTGATGATTCAAAACAAAGAAACGAAAGCGATTATCGGAATTCCGGTGCCGCCGATTACACCGCTCAATCCGCCGCTCGGACTGATTCCGCCGATTCCGAAAAATATCGAGTATCAAGATTACACCGCGAAATACAGTCCGATTCGCGCGGCATTGGTTGGAATTACCAAAGCATCAAAAACGGCGGACATTGTCACCGCGAACGGAACGCTCGACGTGACGCGCTATGGCAGAATTTTAAAAGCGCGGCAGTTGGTCGGCGTACGCGGCGCGGGTCTCGCGTACGATGGATTGTATTACGTGAAAACGGTCAAGCATGAAATCAAACGCGGCGAGTACAAACAATCGTTCACGCTCACGCGCAACGGATTGATCTCGACGTTACCGAATGTGCCTGCCTAACTCCCCTCTCTTTTTGAAGGAGAGGGGTGATGAGGCGAGACGCGGATGCTTTCAGCAAAGCGTCGTCTCGCCGCATCATGGGGTGAGGTGTTCATGTCCGACAAACAAAAATATCTCGGAAAATATCGCGGCACGGTTGTCAACAACATTGACCCGATGCAAATGGGACGCATTCAGGCAATGGTTCCCGATGTGTCGAATGTGATTCCGACGACGTGGGCGATGCCGTGCTTGCCTGTTGCAGGAATTCAAATGGGCATGTACACCGTGCCGCCGATTGGTTCCGGCGTGTGGATTGAATTTGAGCAAGGCGACGCCGATTTTCCGATTTGGGTTGGATGTTTTTACGGCAGCGCCGCCGAAGTTCCCGCGTTGTCGAAGACCGCGCCGCCCGCCGTTCCCGCGATTACGTTGCAAACGACTCTGCAAAATGGTCTCATTGTCAGCGATTTGCCCGGACCCACCGGCGGCATCATGTTGCGCAGCGCGACGGGCGCAACGCTCATCGTCAACGACACAGGCATCTACATTCAAAATGGCAAAGGCGCGAGCATCACAATGATTGGTCCGAACGTGACGATTAACAACGGCGCGTTGGTGGTGATATAACTCCCCTCTCCGTCTTGGGAGAGGGGCAGGGGGTGAGGTATTCCAGGTTTCATCGTTCATCTTGGCGCAACCGTTTTATGTATGCACGGCGGACAAGCAATGCCCACCGCGCCGAACCCGCGCGTGCTGGTGAGTGGGCAACCGATTGTGACACTCACGACACCGTATGTTGTTGCGGGCTGTCCATTCGTACCGCCCGGCGGGAATGGTCCGTGCGTCACCGCGCAGTGGCTCGTCGGCGCGACGCGCGTGTTTGCAAATGGCGCGCCCGTGATTGTGCAAGCGAGTCAATCCATTTGCGCGCCAACGGGAACGCCGTTGATGATTCTCGTGACGCAAACGCGCGTGACCGCGACCTAACTCCCCTCTCCTTTTTTAGGAGAGGGGTTGGGGGTGAGGTATGAATCTCGATTATCCAATTCAATTCGACGGACGCGGGCGCACCGCCGCGACAACTGACGACAAACACATTCGCGACATGATTGAACAAGTGTTGTTCACCATGCCGGGCGAACGTGTGAATCGCCCAACGTTCGGCAGTGGTCTCTTGCAACTCGTGTTCGCGCCGAACAGCGATGCGCTTGCCGCCGCGACGCAGTTGAGCGTGCAGGCATCGCTGCAACAATGGCTCGGCGATTTGATTCAAGTGCAATCGGTGCAAGTGGAAAATATCGAATCGAAATTGCTTGTGACTGTGCAATACAGCATTCGCCGCACGCAGCAATCCCAAGTCGCGCAATTCAAACGCGCGGTCTAACGTTTGACGTTTCACGTTTCACGATTTTTTATGATTTACTCTTGCTGCACCGAACGCCGCCGCAACGCGATTCTCGAACATCCTACGCTGAACGGAATTGATTTCCTCGAAGTGTTGGATGATGTGTCGCTGCCGAATGAGCAGCGTCAACGTACATTGTTTGTGCATTTCATCAAACCGCTCGCGTCAAACGCATTGAGCGCAGACAACGTACGCATCGAGGGCGGCGAAAGGATAAAGCACATCGCGGTGACGAATGTGGGCATCGGTACGGGCAGCGACGCGAATGTTCTCACCGTGAACGTCAACGCGCCCGGTGATTTTTCGTACTATTCTTTGCGCCTCGTACGAAATGAAAATGATTTGAGCGCGCCCGATGGAATGGACCCGCAGCGCGCGGCCGTCGAATTTTCGTTCAAAGTGGAATGCGGCACCGATTTCGATTGCGCGCCGCAAAACGATTGTCCGCCCCAAGTGCGCGACGAACCCGAAATCAATTATCTCGCCAAAGATTACGCGTCGTTTCGTCAATTGATGCTCGACCGCATGTCCGCGCTGATGCCGCAGTGGCGCGAACGAAACCCTGCCGATGTCGGCATCGCGCTGGTGGAACTGCTCGCGTATGTGGCGGACCATTTGAGTTATGAACAAGATGCGATTGCGACGGAAGCGTATTTGAGAACGGCGCGCCGCCGCGTCTCGATTCGGCGTCACGCGCGACTCGTGGACTATTTCATGCACGACGGCTGCAACGCGCGCGCGTGGGTTCATGTGCGCGTGAACACGGACGCGAATTTGGCGAAAGGAACACAATTCTTTACGCGCGTCTCGGGCGCGGCGATTCGCCTTGCGCCGAATTCGCGCGCGCTTGACGACGCCCGCGCGCAGAGTCCCGAAGTGTTTGAAGCGATGCACAATGTGCGTTTGTTTGTCGCGCACAATGATTTGTTTTTTTACACGTACGGCGCGCAAGAATGCTGCTTGCCGCGCGGCGCGACGAACGCAACTCTGCGCGGCAAGTTGGAAAATTTACAGCAAGGCGATGTGTTGATTTTTGAAGAGGTGCTGGGTCCCGAAACAGGAAACGCCGACGACGCGAATCCCGCGCATCGCCACGCGGTGCGACTGACGCGCGTGAAGGTGACGCAAGACCCCCTCGGCGGACGTTTTGAAAATTCGCCGCATGATGACCCGGTTGATGTGACGGAAATTGAATGGAACGAACAAGACGCGTTTCCATTTCTACTGTGCATTTCGTCAAAGGTTAAACAAGAAATTATTTCTGACGTGAGTATCGCGCGCGGCAATATCGTTCTCGCCGACCACGGACTTTCACTCGCGCCCGAATCGCTTGGCGTTGTTCCTGTTTCCGCGATGACATTCGCGCCAACGCGCAACGGCGACTCATGCGCGGAACGCGAACTGATTCCGATTCCACCGCGCTTTCGTCCCTTTCTAAAAAATACGCCGCTCACGTTTGCGAACGCGTACGATGCGAACGCGTCGGCGCGCGTTTGTGTACAAACAACGCCCTCGGCGGCGCTTCCCGCGCTCACACTCGAAAGCGCGTTGGGTACGAACACCGCGATGTCGCAAGTGGTCACGCTCCCAGTACCTCGAGCGTTGAGCGTGACCACTTGCGAGTGGAACGCACAGCGCGATTTGTTGAACAGCGCGGCAGACGCAACCGAGTTCGTCGTCGAAATCGAAAGCGATGGACGCGCGTATTTGCGCTTTGGCGACAACACACACGGCAAACGTCCTGACAGCGGCACGAATTTTTCCGCCACGTATCGCATCGGAAACGGCGCGGCGGGCAACGTCGGCGCGGACAGCATCGCACATGTGGTGAGCGCGGACGGCAGCATCGACGCGGTGCGAAATCCACTCGCCGCGCGCGGCGGGCAACAAGCCGAATCCATTCAAGATGTGCGCGCACGCGCGCCCTACGCGTTTCGCACACAAGAACGCGCGGTCACGCCCGACGATTACGCGCGCATTGCGGAACGACGCGCGGACATTCAACGCGCGGCGGCGAGTTTTCGCTGGACGGGCAGTTGGCGCACGGTGTTTGTCACAGCGGACCGATTTGGCGGCGCGAGCGTTGATGCGAATTTTGAAAACGCGCTGCTCGATTATTTTGAACGCTATCGCATGGCGGGACACGATGTCGAAATTGACGCGCCGCGTCATGTTTCGCTTGAAATCGAAATGCGCGTGTGTGTGAAAGCCGATTATTTCAAAACTGACGTGGAGCGCGCGCTGTTGGAAATTTTCAACTCTCGCGTTTTGTCCGATGGCACGCGCGGCGTGTTTCATCCCGACAATTTCACGTTCGGGCAATCGGTGTACCTGTCGCAACTTTACGCGGCGGCGCAGAACGTCGCGGGCGTGGATTCCGTCGAGATTACAAAATTTCAGCGCCAAGGCATCGAGAGCCAAGCCGCGTTGAACAGCGGAAAATTGGAATTGGGGCGTTTGGAAATCGCGCACTGCGACAACGACGCGAATTTTCCCGAACGCGGCGTGTTTCGATTGGTGATGCTCGGCGGAAAATAATTTATGAACAACTGCGATTGCTGTGAAGGATTGAGCGCGGCAATTCCCGCGCAACTCTTTAATCGTCCGGGACTGAACGCCATCGCGTATCGCGTCGGCACGCAGTCGCGTTTCAAGGAATCGCTGCTCGCGCGATTGACGACGATTGGTTTGCCCGCGCTGCGCGATTTGAAAACGCGCGACGATGATGATTTTTCCATCGCGCTGTTCGACGCGTGGGCGATGGTTGCGGACGTTCTCACGTTCTATCAAGAACGCATCGCGAATGAAAATTATTTGCGAACGGCAACGGAACGCTTGTCCTTGCGCGAACTCGCGCGTCTCATCGGTTACAACCTGCGTCCCGGCGTTGCCGCGAGTACGTATCTCGCGTTCACGCTCGAAACCGCGCCCGGCGCGCCTGCATCTACGACGATTGATGTGGGAACGCGCGTGCAAAGCATTCCCGGTCCCGGCGAACAGCCGCAAACCTTTGAGACGATTGAAAAAATTACGGCGCGCGCTGATTGGAACGCGCTCACGCCGCAGCAAAGCAAATTTGTTTATCCCAAATTCGGCGACACTGCAGTTTATGTCGAGGGCTTGAGCACAAACCTCAAAGCAGGCGACGCGCTGTTGTTTGTCGGCAGCGAACGCGAAAAAAATCCCGCGAACGAGCAGTGGGATTTTCGCCGCATCACGCGCGTGGACGGCGACGCCGCGAACAACCGCACGCGCGTTTCGTGGCGCGAACCGCTTGGCTCGACGAAACCGTTTGTCAAACCCGCCGCGCAGCCAAAAATTTACGCGCTGCGTCAGCGCGCCAACATCTTTGGTTACAACGCACCCGATTGGCGCTTGTTGGCGAACTCGACCAAAGCGAGTTATCTCGGAAAAAACGAGAGCGACCTCACCACCGCCGACAAAACGGAATGGAAAGATTTTGTCATTTATTCTCCCGCGCAGCGCGGACTGCCCACAGGTCAACACGACACGATTGACCTCGACCAAGTGTATTCGACGATTGTTGCGGGCAGTTGGCTCGTGCTTGCGCTGCCGAGTTACACCGAAGTGTATCGCGTCACGAGCGCGGTGGAAGCGGCGCGCGCCGAGTACGGCATTAGCAGTAAAGTGACGCGCGTCGAATTGAGCGGCGAGAATCTCGAACTATTTAACGATGTAAGAAATGCGACCGTGTTCGCGCAAAGCGAGGAACTCGTACAGGTTGCCAAGCCCGTCAGCGATGATGTGTTTGGCGCGGCGTTCACGCTCACACAGCGCGCAGACGAATTGCGCGCGGGTCAAGCGCTGCTCGTTGCGGGAACGGATGTCGCGAGCGGCAGCCGCGTCGCCGAAAGCGTGACCATTCAGCGCACGGAACTCGACGGCGATGTGACGCGCTTGATTCTCACCACCGCGTTGCAGCATCGCTATCTCCGCGCCAGCGTCACCATTTCTGCGAATGTCGCGCTTGCCACACACGGCGAAACGACGAATGAAATTCTGGGGAGCGGCGACGCGAGCAAACCGTATCAACAATTTATACTCAAACAACCGCCGCTCACGCACATCAGCGCGGCAAATGAAAACGGCGCGGCGTCAACACTGGAGGTGCGCGCAAATGATGTATTGTGGCGCGAGGCAGAAACACTCTATGAAAAAAATCCGCGCGACCGCGTCTTTGTCACACACGCAACGGACGACGGAAAAACGATTGTTCAATTCGGCGATGGGAAAACCGGCGCGCGTCCGCCGACAGGAACGGGAAACTTGCGCGCGACGTATCGCAAAGGCATCGGCAAAGCGGGCAACGTGAACGCGGGACAATTGAGTCTCTTGCTCACGCGTCCGCTCGGCGTGAAAGAGGTGACGAACCCACTCGCGGCGAACGGCGGCGATGATGCCGAAACCTTGACGAACGCGCGCTCGAACGCGCCGCTCACGGTGTTGACGTTGGGGCGAATTGTTTCTTTGCGCGATTACGAGGATTTCGCGCGTTCGTTCGCGGGCATCGCCAAAGCATTGGCAACGTGGACGTGGGATGGACAAACGCGCGGTGTGTTCGTTACGATTGCGGGACCCGACGGCGCGACGATTTCAAACGACAGCAGCACATTCAAAAACTTGCTCGCGGCGATGAAAAACGCGGGCGACCCGTACGTGCCGCTGCGCGTGCAAACATTTCGTCCCGCGCTCTTTACGCTCGACGCGGACGTAAAAATTGATTTGGATTATCAATCCGAAGGTGTAATGAAACAGGTGGAACAAAAATTGCGCGAACAATTTTCTTTTAAAGCGCGTTCGTTCGGGCAGCCCGTCGTGTTGAGCCAAATTGTTTCGGTGGTTCATTCTGTGCAAGGCGTTGTTGCCGTTGACGTGAACGCGCTGCATCGTGTTGGCGAAGCAAAGAAATTGCATCCGCGTCTCGCCGCCGCGTACCCGCGTGTTGGTGCGAAAGGGAATGTGGACGCGGCGGAATTGTTGATGCTCGATGCGAGTCCGCTTGAATTGGGTGTGATGGCTTGAATCGAGTGTTGTTCGAATTGTCATTTCGAGCGGAGCGAGAAATCTTTCCGCGCGGAATTGAGATTTCTCACTGCGTTCGAAATGACAGAACTCTGTTGTGAATACGAATACTGACCGCCTCTACAGTCTTTTGCCCGCCGTGTATCGCCTGCGCGATGCGGAACGCGGCGAACCTCTGCGCGCGCTGCTCGCGGTGCTCGCGGACCAAGTGGACGCGCTGCAAGAAAATCTCGCGCAGTTGTACGACGACCAATTCATTGAAACGAGCGCGGATTGGGTTGTGCCGTACATTGGCGATTTGATTGGGTATCGCGCGCTGCACGGCGTTGTTCCGCAAATCAGCAGCCCCCGCGCGGAAGTGGCGAATACGATTGCATATCGCCGCCGCAAGGGCACCGCGTCCATGCTCGAACAACTCGCGCGCGATGTCACGGGCTGGGATGCGCGCGTGGTGGAATTTTTTCAGCTGCTCGCGACGACGCAGTACATGAATCACATTCGCCCGCGCGCGATTGTCACGCCCGACTTGCGAAAATGGGAACCGCTGGAACGATTGGGCAGCGCGTTTGAAACTACCGCGCATACGCTCGACGTACGAAATCCCTCGACTGCGCTCGGGACAAGCAAACGCGGCAAGTACAACATTCCGAACATTGGCATTTTTCTCTTTCGCTTGCGCGCGTATGCGCTCACGAATTCGCCCGCGTTTCAACTCGACGCGCATCGCTATTTGTTCAGTCCGCTCGGCAACAACGCCGCCCTCTTGAATCGTCCCGAAACGGAAAAAGAAATCACTCACTTGGCAACGCCGCGCAATGTCCCGCTCCCGATTTCGCGCCGCGTCTTGAATGTGTCGCTTGCTGATTTTTACGGACGCGACAAGAGTTTTGTGCTGCGTGTGAACGATGCAGATGTGGACGCGTCACAAATTGTCGTGTGCGATTTGTCGGATGCGAACGGCGGCTGGGCGCACGAACCACCCTCGGAAAAAATCGCGGTTGACCCTGTTCTCGGACGCATCGCGTTTAATACAGGTGATGTTGCGCCGAGTTCCGTCGTCGTTTCGTATCATTACGGTTTCAGCGCGGACATGGGCGGCGGAGAATACAATCGCATCGCGTCTTTTGATGAAACACTGCCAATCGCGCAAACTGTTCGTGATGGCGATTCGATACAAAACGCGCTGGACGCGCTGACCGAAAGCGGCGCGGTGGAAATTGGCGACAGCGCGCGTTACGCGGAAACGCTCGCGCTGAATGTTTCCGCGAACACAAATCTCGAATTGCGCGCGGCGAATCATCCGCGTCCGCAGCTCGCGCTCGGCGGTGATTTGCTCGTCAAGGGCGATGCCAGCGCGCAAGTTACGTTAAATGGTTTGCTCATCAGCGGCGGCGCAATTCACGTAAGCGGAGATTTTGGAACACTGCGTTTGCGTCACTGTACACTCGTGCCGGGGCAAACGCTGGATACGAACGGCAATCCCTTTTCGCCGGACAAACCGAGTTTGATTGTGGACGCGCCGAACGCGACAATTGAACTCGAACACTGCATCGTCGGCGCATTGCGCGTTGTCGCAAGCGCGCGCGTCGTTATCACAAACAGCATCGTGGACGCGACGGAGGAAACGCGCGTCGCGTTCGCGGCGATGGACGGCGAACGCGCGGGCGCGCCAATCACTCTCAAAAATTCCACCATCATCGGAAAAATTCATTCGCGCGAAATCGAATTCGCGTCGAACTCGATTTTTCTTGCGCGGCTCGCGGAAAATGATTCATGGGATGCGCCGGTGATTTCCACACGCAAGCAAGCGGGCTGTGTGCGATTTTCGTACGTGCCATTTTTTTCCCAGACGCCGCGCCGCTATCGCTGTCAACCGACGAAACCTTCGGATGAGGCGCGCGTGCGCCCGCAGTTCAACTCGCTCCGTTATAGCGATGCTTCGTATTGTCAATTGAGCCAACGCACCGCGTTCGAAATTCGCGCGGGCGCGGACGACGATGCCGAGATGGGCGCGTTTCACGATTTGTACCACCCACAGCGCGAAAGCAATTTGCGAACGCGCCTCGACGAGTATTTGCGGTTCGGATTGGAAGCGGGAATTTTTTACAGCACATGACCAAAGACGAACGACGAAAGACGAACGTCAGACGAAATTTTCATTCGTCGTTCGTCCTTGGTCCATCGTCGCTCCGAAGGAGCATGAATGAAAGGCGATTTCAGTCGCGACACCTTTGACCCGAAAAAACATTACGCGCGCGTGCTGATGCAGCAGGGACGTGTGCAGACCGACGCGGATTGGAATGAGCAAGCGGCGATAGAGGAACATCGCGAAACAATCACAAATTTTGATGTGATTGGCGCGTGCGGCGCGCCTTTGCACGACGCGGGTTTTGCCATCACGAGCGACGGCAAAACGCTCACAATTGGCAAGGGGCGTTTTTACGTGGACGGCATTCTCGTCGAAAACGACGCGGACGCGGCGTTCGACGCGCAACCCGATTTGCCGAACGCGCCCGATGTTTTGGAATTGTTGCAAGATGCCAAAACCGAAACGGCGCTGGTGTACCTCGATGTATGGCAGCGCCACATCACCGCGCTCGACGACCCGTTGATTCGTGAAGTCGCGCTCGGCGGTCCCGACACGACGACGCGCACAAAAATTGTTTGGCAAGTGCGTGTGCTGCCGGTAAAAGCGAAAGCGGAAGATTCTGAAAATTGTGCGGACTTGCGCGCGACGGAAAACAATTTGCGCGAAGCGTTAAAAAAATTAGAGGAAGCGGGCGCGAGCGAGGCGCGCAAGGCATCCGTTCAAAAAAAATTGGATGAGGTGGAAAAACGGTTGGCGGCAGAATGCGCGGGCGTTTCGTGCGCGAGCGATTTCAAGGAATGGGAGGAACTCACCGCGTCGCGCAATCCATTGCTCAACGCGCGTACCGTTCCGCCGAGCGATGACGACAATCCATGTCTCTTGCCACCAAGCGCGGGCTATCAGCGTTTGGAAAATCAATTGTATCGCGTCGAGATTCACGACGGCGGCAATTTCAAAACGGGCGCGAAACATGTGACGTTCAAAGCGTCGCGCGACAATGGCGCGGTGGTGACGCTGATTGAAAAAATCAACGGGCAAGAAATCACCGTGCGCGATGTGGGTCCCGACGATGTGTTGGGTTTTGCGAATGGACAGTTCGTCGAAGTGATTGACGACGCGTTGGAATGGAACGGCTTGCCCGGCGAATTGATTCAAATCGAACAGGTGAACACGGCGACGCGCGTCATCAAATTGAAAAGCGCGCCCGCGTTAATTTATGACGCAGCGCGTCATGCGAAACTGCGGCGGTGGGACACGAAAGGCGCGGTCTCTATTTCAGACGATTGGCTCGAACTCGAAGGCGGCATTCAGATTCAATTTGCGAAAGGGGAATATCGCACCAGCGATTACTGGCTCATTCCTGCGCGCACCGCGACGGGCGAAATTGAATGGGCGCCGTTTGAAATTCCAAACACAGCGCCTGTTGCACAGCCGCCGCGCGGCATTCAACATCATTACTGCCGACTCGCGCTCGCGCAATTTCAGCGCGAACGATTGGAAATCGTCGAGGACTGTCGTAACTTGTTTCCGCCGCTCACTGAAATCGGCGGTCAAGGCGCGGTGAACGCGTTCCATGTTACGGGAACAAATTGGTTAAACGACGCTGTGTTTGACATCGGAACATTTTTGCAGCAGGGGTTAATCATCCAAACGAACGCGCCGCCCGACCCGCGCTCGGTGGACGAAGCGAACGTCATCGTCACGCTGGAAGCAACGTCGTTTGGGGAAAACGCGTCGTCCACATTTTTTAGTTTGCAAGTGGTGTTGGATGGAAAAATCGTTCGCTCGTTCGGCGACCCGAATGTGATTGTCTGGCAACCGAGCGCGAACGCGCGCGAACGATTGGCGACGCTCACTGCGCGCGCGTTGGTACGCGTGCGCGTAAAATTGATGGGACGAACGATTTGGAGCGAGCAAGGCGGGACGCGGCGTTATCTCGACGGGCAGGCGTTTGGCATTCCCGTGACAGGCACCGGAGTGAAAAAATCGCGCATCGGTTTGCAATTTCCTTCGGGCGACGGGGCGCGCGGCAGTGATTTTGAAAGCTGGTTTTATCTCGGACGCCAAGACGCGCCCGCGACAACTTTGCAAATCGAACGCATCACCTTTTTGAATGTCGCAGGCGGGCAGACGAGCGCGGGTGTTTTGAATTTGCCGCCGCTGCCGACGAAAGTTTCTTTCAAGGCGGGGGAAAATGTCAACGTCATCGAAATTCGGTTCAATCGCCCGGTACGGCGTGAAGGATTGAACGCGGTTGATAGCGCGGCAAGTGTGCGCGTGGAACGACTTGGCGGGCGCGTGCCCGTTCGCATCGGGAGCCAAGTGCAAATGACGGACGAGCAGACCGTGCAATTTCGCGCGCGTGACCCGCAAATTTTCTTGGAGGGAGCATATCGCCTCATCGTGCTGGCTGCCGACCAAGACGATGCGCCGGCGGTGCGCGCCCGGGACGACGATTCGCCGCTCGATGGCAATTACGACAACGCGCCGGGCGAAAATTTCATCATGTCATTCGCGGCAGAGTAAGGCAATCTAGAATCCCAACGCGGCTTGGCGTCCCAATTCGGCGATTTCCATGTCTTCTTGTTCCGGCAAACCGCTGACGGCTACGGCGCCAATCACCTGTCCTTCTACAAAAACCGGCAAGCCGCCGCCCCATGTGACATAGCGCAGCTCGCCAAAGTTCGTCATCGGAAAACCGCGTTCGGGGTCGCGCGATTTTTCTCCAACCTCGCGCGAAGGTTTGCGCTCGCGCGCGGCAGTGTATGCTTTGCCCATTGCGATATTGATGGAAGAAAACGGCGCGCCGTCCATTCGCAAGAGCGCGATGAGTTCGCCGTGCGCGTCGGCGACGACGAGGACGCCGCCTTTGCCGCGTTTGTCACATTCCGCGCGCATGGCTTCAAGCGCGTTCTGCGCGTCTTGATGAGAAAGGGTGAGGAGTTGTCGCATTACAATCTCCTTGAAAGGGGATGCGCGAATTATACATCAAGCCATCTCAAACATGGGTTGATAAAAAAGGGAGGGCGCAGTTAACGCCCTCCCTTTTTTGTTTAGCGCAAGATATTGAATCCATCCACCGCGACGTAATTTCGTCGAACGGGAGAACAGTTGGAATGTCCGACAAACTTGATTTCGAGCGAGTGTTCTGTGTTGGCGTCGCCGCTCAAAATGTACGTTCGCACGCCGAACTTGGGCTTGCTCGATTTCCGGTTGAGCGCGCACAAGTCCACGCGTTCGAATGCGCTGCCGTCAATCAACACGTCCGCTTTGCCATACGTGTTCGCGTATGCGGTCTCCCATTCGATGCGTGTGCCGCCGGTGAATGAGATTTTCGCGCTTGCGCCTTTTTCACAGCGATTGTCTTTTTCGCACCGCGCGAAATTTCCGTCGCTTGCTTTGGTGTGGTCAATCGTTTTCCATTCCTTGGTGTACACAATGCGCGCGTCGTGATTGGGAATGTGTTCCCAGCCGGATGAAGGAATGGTCGGCGAAAGCGTTGGAGTCGGCGTTGATTGCCCGTGACACAAGGTGTCAATGTCCGCTTGCATCGCGTTGAGGATTCCGCCGCGTCCGGTGATGAACGCGAGTACGCCTTTTTGGCTAGCCGCGAGCGCGGGCATCGCGTCATCTTTTTGCGATTGCGTCAGGCGAAGCGGGTCAGTGAACGATTCATCTGTCGGATTAAATTCCCGGTAATAGATATTCCAGTCGCTCTTGTCCGATTTTTCGCGCTGAAAGACGATGTGAAATTTTCCGCCGCAATCTGCCGCGAGGCGCGGACGGCGCACGGTATCGAATCCGCCTTCGACATTGTTTTTGCGAAACACTTCGACGCCGTTTTCCAAAAGCAAAAATGCCGCGCGGTCATTGCGGCGCGTTTCCCAAATGATGCCGACGCGATTCGTTTCCGCGTCAATCGCAATGTCGGGCGTTTGGTCTTGATTGTTGTCCGCGACAATTTTTGAAGGAACGAAACTTCCGGTGCCGTCTTGGTACGTGTATTTCACACCGAACGGACGCCGCGCCAAATTCCACACCACATGCGCGCGATTGTCGCCGTCCACCGCGACACGAACGTTGCGCCCGTTCGCAACCTTTTCCTCCGGCGTCAACAATTCCAACTCGACGAGCGTCGGCGGACTGGGCAGTTGATGGTCCGGTTCCGTCACGTAATAAATCGCGCGTCCGTTTGACTGGACACTTTCGTACACCACTTGTGTCACATCATCGCTGCCGATGGCAATCGCGGGCAGAACACTTTCCGGTTGATTGGAATACG
This sequence comes from uncultured Chloroflexota bacterium, assembly GCA_937870825.1. GTDB lineage: Bacteria > Chloroflexota > Anaerolineae > UBA4142 > SHND01 > SHND01. The sequence goes on from CALMZO010000069.1 coordinate 17,534, forward strand.
CAACAGGGTCGCTCCACGTTCCCGCGTCGCGGCGCGAAAAATAGATGGTGTGCTTTTTTCCCTTGACTTGTTCCCACACCACATTCGGGCGATTTTGCGAATCCAATGCCAGCGCGGGTGAGAGGGCATCGCCGTCGAGATTCGGCAAACGTTCCGCGTCGTCACAAGCATCCACCGCCGTACAGTGCCGATACCACAACGTGCCGCGTTCGGGATTCGTCCAAACAAAATGAATTTCCCCGTTTGCATCCATCGCAACGGCAGGGCGTTTCGCGGGACTGGCAATTTCGGCGGGGTCGCCCCAGGTCGTCGCCGAAACACTCATTGTCAACAGCAATGCAATGGCACACGCAAGCACCAACGGACTCGAAATGAAAAAGATTCGTCGCATAGATGTTTCTGACGCGCTAACAAAATGCCCAAGGCGGTGACGCATTCCCGGCAAATTCATTTTGTTAGCGCGTCCTCTGGAAATTTGATAGCATGAGAGGCGCGCGGGCGTCAATAGTCCGTTTGGAGCAGCTCAGGGCGACGCGTACAACACGGCATCCAATCCAATGCTGCTCGCACGTTCGGAAATTTTTTGGTAATGCTCCAACTTTGCCTGGACGAGCGCATTTTCATGCGTTTCCGGTTTGCTCATCACAAACAACACATACAAAGGACGCGCGCCGCGTCTCGCGGAAAAATAGTCGGCGGTGAAATTGTCGAGTTCGGCGATTTCGCGCTTGCCGTACCACGCCAGCGCGTTTTGCATTCCGAACGATGCGTCGCCGCGTTCAATCAAAACCATCGCGTCGTTCGGCGTATTCTGCCGCAGCCAGCGCCCCATGTTGCGATAGTGTCGGTCGAGCAGTTGCCCATTGCCAACCGTCCGTTCGATTGCCAACGCGCCGGGAATGGCAAAGAGCATCGCAACGACCGGGATGACCACCATCGGTCGAAGAAAAAAACGCGCGCGCGCGAATTTCAATTCGGTGACGCGCAGCACAAATTCAGAAATGAAAATGAGGACGACGGGCAAAAATCCGTACAAGTGCCGCCAGCGCAAATGTGTGACGGAACCGAGCAATAACGCGCTCGCAATACACAAATAAATGAGCCAACGAAAGAGACGTTGGCGCGGTAATTCATTGCGACGCGGCAACACTGCGCTCACCAACAACAAAACAATCTGAATCGCATCCACAATCGTCGGCTCAAAGAGTCCGCCCTTCCACAAATACTCAAAGGTCTGCGGCAGTTGATACTTGATTTTACTCCACAATTGTTCGGGATGCGCGAGCAGATATTGCGCGGGGTTGATGTCCACGCCGACGTTCGAAAAAATTTCCGTGTTCTTGCCCTCAAACACATCCGTATAAAAAACGAGCGCGTACATACTCGGCACCGTGTAAAACGGATTGCCGAGCGTTTGGTAATTGCGAATGAGCGTTGGCGTCAATACTAGCAGCAGACCAATCAAAAAAAACGCGACGCGCGAAAAAATCTTTCCGCGTGTTTTCCACAACGCGGCAAAGTGCGCGCGCGAAAATGCGAACGAGGCGTTGTTGATTTCCGGCGCGAGAACAATAAACAGAATCACCCACGGCAGCGCGCTCAAGGTGTTGGAGCGCACAACCCACAACCAGCCGAACAACGCGCCGCTGAAAAAAATTTCCGGACGCGAACGTTGGCGATACAGCGCGAACCAAAACAGCGTCATGAAAAACGCGTACGGCACTTCGGACAGTCCCGTGGTGCTGTACGCGACGAGTTGAACATTGAAAAGCGCGAGCAGCGCGGCAAACGCGCCGACGAATTTGTTATAGAGTTTCCAGCCAAAAAAAAATGTGAGGGGAACGAGCAGGATGTAAAAAATTCCGCCGGTCCACGCCACCGCCGCGTTACCGTCGCTCAAAAAAAACATTACGCCGCCCATGAGCAGTGGGAGACCGATGTCGTGATGGACGTAGGGAAGGGGGGGGGTGAAATTTCGCAAGAGCCATGTGTCCAAAACATAATGCGCGGTGTTGGTCAAGCCGCGTCCTTCGGCGACATTGCGCGCAATCACCGCATATTCGTACGTATCCGACCACCATGTCGGCATCCCGCGATTGAGGACGACGAAATAGAACAAGAAAACCGCAAGCGCGGGCAAGACCAGTGTCAGACCTGACAGGTTCTCGAACCAATTGCGTCGCTCAAGACATTTGCGACAAAAATCGTTCATGTCTTGACCACGCGTTCGCATAATTCAATCAACTGCGCGCCGACGACCCGCGAGGAAAATTGCTGCGCCCATTCCACACCGCGCGCGCCAAGTTCCGCGCGTCGCGCGGGATTGTTGAGCAAGTCGCCGATGCGCGCGGCGAGCGCGTCAGCATTGTTCGGCTCGACGATTTCGCCGACGTTCGCTTCCGTCATCAAGTCCGCGATGCCCGCTGTGCGCGTCACAACGGAGGGTGTGCCGACCGCCGCGCCCTCGACGGCAATTTTGTTCATGCCTTCGAGCACGCTGGGAATTGCAATCACATCGGACGCGGCGAGCAGCGCGGGCATGTCTTGATGCGGAATAGCCCCCGTAAAAATCACCTTGTCGCGCACACCGCACAACGCGGCAAGATTCTCCAATTCGCTCTGATAATTTCCGCGATTGGGTCCGACGAGCAGCAGCCGCGTCTCTCCCGCGCGCGTTTGAATTGCGGGGAGCGCGCGGAGCAACGTGTCAAATCCCTTGATGGGCAACAAGCGTCCGACGGCGACGAGAACGTTTGCGTTTTGTAAATTGTATTTCGCGGCGAGTTCAGCGCGTTGTTTTTGGCGAAAGAGTTCAAGCGGAGGGGAGGGGGGGGGGAAACAATACGCTGCGATGTTGCGCGGGATGCGCGCGATTTTTTCCGGTGATGCGCCGAGCGCGCGGACGCGTTCTTGTACCAGCGGGGTGGTGACGCGAAGCGCGGCAGCGTGTTCAAACGCATAACGCATCAACCAGCGCGCGGTGCGAAATCTTCCGTACCCGTACTGGGTCGCGCGGCTGTTAATGAAATCACCGCCCGCGACGGTGATCACGAGTTTCGGTTTTTGTGACGCCAGCGTTGCCATCGCGCCGAACGGGTACGCGCCTTCCGCGAGAATCAAATCAATTTCGGGATGCCGCGCGAGATACGTTCTTAATTTCCACCAGCCCATCGCGAAACGGTCATAGTGCAGAAAAGGTTTGCCGATGGCGTTGAGCGCGTTCGCGGGAACATTCCCGGCGGTGAGGGCGCGGTGGACGCCGATGTGTTCTTCGATGGAATCGGCGGGCTGTCCGCGTCGCTCCTGCGCACTCGACAAGGCAAAGACGCGAAAGGTGTGCCCCCGTTTTTGAAATTCGTGTCCCAGTTCGCGATGGATGAGATTGCCGAGATATTCCGCTCCATACATCGCAATCAAGTAAAGCAGCTGCATCGTACATACGAGGCGGCTCGGAATGTTCCGAGCCGCCTTTTTTGTGTTTCTATTCTGCGTGGTTACGGGAAAATGGTGATGACGTCAATGTTGATGGGTCCCTGAGTGCCTTTGGGGCGCAGCTCGAGCGTGTGCTGCCCTGTGGCGAGAATGCCCGAAGTCCACGTTTTGCACAACCCTGCTTCGCCGTTGAGGTTCGCTGTGCCTTTGGCTTCGCCATCAATCAAGATCTGCACTTTGCCCAAGTTGGGTCCGGTGACGAACCAATAGCGGACTTGGGAGCCGTTAAAGACCAGCGTCAATTTGTTTTGCCGTTTGGATTCGGCGCTGCTCAGAGTCTTTTTGTAGAGACAACCGGGATTGCCGCGCGAACGTGTCCATTTGCCTTGATACTGTATCGCGTCGCTGCGGTCATCAAAGTGCACTTTGGTGGGCGCGGGCAAAGTATTCGTCGGTGTGAAGGTCGCACTCGGCGTATCGGTAATCGTCGGCGTGTTCGTCGGCGTCAGCGTATCTGTGGGCGTTAGTCCCGGGTCCGTTGTGTGTGTTGCCGTCGGTGTAAAGGTATGGGTCGCCGTACCCGTCGCTGTGGGCGAGAGGGTGGGTGTCAAGGTAACACTTTCAAGCGTCACATCCACCGCGTCGAGTGTGATATAGTTTCCGGTTGAATTGGCATTGCGTCTGCCCGAATTGACAAGTTTGAGTTGATGATTGCCGTACGCCAAGTTCAGGTAGCGTTTGGATGCGCGATATTTGAGTGAACTGGAGTACATGTCAATCGTGTCAATTTTCTGCCCGTCAAGGTACACGTCCGCCTTGCCATAGTTGCGGGACTTGATGAAAAAGATTTTGACGGACGTGCCAAAGAAATCGAACAGTACGCTCGCGTCTTTGGTATTGGTGGCGTGATAATCGTTGCCGATGGCATTCCCGTCCGAGCTTTCGTACAACCAATTCCTTTTGTACGTGAATTCGTTATCGGAATCATTAAAGCGCGTTGTGCCTGCGCCGGGGAGCGTTGGCGTGTTCGTGGGTCCGGTCGAGGTTGCCGTCGGCGTTACGCTGCCGCTGCCTTCGCGGTCACTGCTGAACGCCGTCTTGTGCCCCGCTATTTCCATATAGACCGCGTGCTGGTTATCGCCGCCGTCTATGACGATGTCATTCCCTTCGTTAAAGCCGGACGACGCCTTCAGGGCTTTGGGCGAAGTCCAATTGCCGCTTTTGAAATCCGAGTAGTAGATGTCATAGTTCACGTTATCAATGTTCTGCATCCAGATAATCGTGGGATTGCCGGCTGAATCAATGACTGCGTGCGGACGAAAACCGCCGCTAAACGGCGAAGGGCGTTCGACGCCGCCCCAATTGCCATTTTTAAATGTTCGTACCGCGAGACGGTAATTCGCCGTCGCATCCGCCCAACTGGCTACCACCTTGCCACCGCGCGCGGTGATATTGACATTTTTGCCCTTGCCCAAGGTGGTGCGCTGCTTCCAACCGCCGCCGCCGACATTGCGCTGCGCGTATACGAGACTGCCCGTGTCCGTCCACGAAAAGATGTGAATCAAGCCGGTGGAATCATCTACGGCAATGTCGGGATAATAGTAATTGCCACCAAAACCGCTGACGGGGTTCACGTCCCAATTGTTTCCATTGGTGGATTCTGCCAGATGAAGTGTTCCTGCGCGCGAAAAGAGGATAAAGCGTTTTCCTGTGGAAGAAGTCGCAACGGCGGGATGGTATTCGGCGACGCCGCTGCCGGGAACCCCATTCGATTGCCCGGGGTTGTCATCGAATTGCACATACCGGACTTCATGGACGCCGCGTAATTCTTGCCAGGCGGCAAGTTTTTTGTTGTCGTTGGTGACGCCAATGGAGGGAAAATACTGGTTGCTTGTGCCGCTGCCCAGAATATCCGCGCCCTTCCAGTTTCCGCCGGGAGCGCGGCTCGAAAACCAAATCTGAAAATACGCTCCCGAAGGGGAATCTTTCCATGCGCTCCACAGCGTGCCGTCTGACTCGGCGGCGAGGGAAATGTCGTCGCTCGCCAGATTTGTTCCGGGGATCTCTTTGGGACTGGTCCAACCGGCAGCCATGACTGTGCCTGCATTCAGCACCAACAGCGCAAGCACGCCCGTAATCAAAAGGGCAATGCCTAAAGTTCTCAACATGCGCGCACGTGGCGCAACCAAACCGACGTTCTCTTTCAACATGACGTACTCCTAAAGGGGTTACTGATATTTTTGACGATGGATACATCCCCGCGTGTACCCCGTCCAAAACGCGGCGATTATAACATCCCGTCCGAGGTTAGCCAAAATGGAACGGCACGCAACGTTCCCCGCAATGGTGTCATCTAGACCAGCGCGCGGTCTGTGCTGTACGCGATAAAGGTGTTGTTGAGCATCTCTTGATAGACCGTGTGCAGTTTGTCGTTGCGGTCAACGACCAAATCGTTCGCTTCGCAAAATCGCGCACCCGTTTCAAACGGCTGGGGCGCGCTCCATTGTCCATTGTTCGAATCGGAATAATAAATGCTGTACGCGTTCCGATTGTCGGTGGACTGCATCCAAATCAAATGCGCGTTGCCGCGCGAATCAATCGCACCGTGCGGGCGATAACCCGGGAACGCGTGTCCCGAATAAATCGTTTGTCCCCACGCGTCATTTTCAAACACGCGGAATGCCATTTGGCGATTGTTGTCGCTGTTGCCCCAACTGACCAGCACTTTGCCGTTGCGCGCGACCACATTCGGGTCTTTGCCACTGCCCAGCGTGCGCCGCGTTTCCCACTCGCCCGCATTCAGCGCGCGGCGTTGATATTGAATCGCATTGCCCGGCGTTTTCACATAGACCAGGTGAATCACGCCGGCGGCATCGTCAATCGCAACGGACGGGAAAACATTCACCGTGTCGCGCGTGACGGGCGCGATGTTCCAATCTATTCCGTTCGAGCTCGTGCCGTGAACAATTTTTCCGGCGCGTGACCAGACCACATGCCGCGTCCCGTCCGCGCCGACTGTTACATCCGGGTACGCATCGAGCAAACGTTTCTCGTTCGGCAAGTGTATAAATTCTCCCGGCGTCGTGCGAAATTCCATGTAGCCGATGCGTTTGACGCCATTGACCGGCTGCTGCCACACGACCACTTTGACGTCATCGGGCGCAATCGCAAACGCGGGATATTCCGCACTGCTCGAAGTCACCAAGGGCAGCGCGGGACGCCAATCGCGTTTGAGACGCCGCAGCGTGTACATCAGCCCGAACGACGGCTGCCCCATTGAATCGCGAAGGACCACCCACTGCCGATTTTTAGAGTCCATCGCCGTAACGATTCCATCTTGGGGCTTGGTGGTCCCGGTAAGCGCGACGCGCGACGACCATGGCGATGCGGAGAGGGTTCGAAGATTTTTCCGTGAGCGTGAACGGGTTGGCATGTTGACCTCCGGTCAAGAAACTGAAAACGAATAGAGTAGCTATATCACGCTTTGAGTGCAAGTTCAATAGCCGCGCGGAATTGGCGAGCGATACAAAATTTTAGCGCGCCGCCAACCGAGCAACGCAATCAGTCCCAAAATTCCCGCGCTGACCCCCGAAATCCACGCGCCCCAGCGCACCGCATCCGGCGCGTAATAAAAACGAACGCGATGGCTTCCCGCGCCCAGCGCGACGCCGCGCAAGATATAATCCGCGCGCAAAATTTCTGCCGGCGCACCGTCCACCTCGACACGCCAGCCCGGGTAAAACGTGTCGCTCAACACAACAACGCCCGGCGTCTCGAGCGTCACGTCCAGTTCCACTTGTTCAGACGCATAACTCGCAATTTCGACATGCCCGCGCGCAGTTTGTCCTGCGCTTGCCGAAGGTTCTGGGATGCGCGGAGCTTGTTCGAGCAACACCGTCGCGCGCGGGTCAAAATTTTGCGCGGTCAATTTTTCCAAAACCGTTTTCGCATCCGCAGCAATTTCATACCGCGCGGGGATGAACGCGCGCGGCAAAACATTTTCATTGCGATACAAATTCACCAGCGCGCCGCGATGCAATAGCGTCAAACCTTCAACATTCAAATCTTCCAACGACGTAACATATTTTCCATTCAACAGACTCAACAAATTTGTATTCAGCGCGTCTTGATATTCATCGTCGCTCACCAAGTCGTACGCAGGCAAACCACCGAGCGCGCGCATCACGTCGTAATGGCGCTGTTCCTCGGTGGCGTATCCGGTAATGCCGGGAATGGAAAAGAGAGTGTTGAACGAGCCGCGCAGTCCTTCGCGCAGACGCTCCTGATAATTTTCGAAATTGCCTTGCTGCAAATGTTTCTGAACGAGATTCGTCGCGGCGGTGTTGTCGTGGTCAAAATAATAGAGGCGGAAATAAGACGTATCCTGCATTAAAATTGTTGCATTGGCGGACGGCTCGGTGTAGAGACGCGGATTCGTCAAACGATTGTACGGCAAACTCCAATTGAAAACCCACAGGTCCAAAACCCCCAACGCGATTGCGCCAAAGGCGAACCATTTTCCTGAAATTTTCCGCGCGCCAAATAACCCAATCCACAACAACGCGCTGACGCCAAACAGCGCCAGCGCGAAACCCGACACCCCCCCCCAACTCAAACCAAATTCCAATCGTTCCAAATAAAACGCGGCGGGATGCTGCGCCCGCCCGTACACATTCAAAATCGTTGCCACCATGCCATTCAAAAATGAGTGTTGAATGAAAAGCAGATTCAGAACGGCGAAAAAAATCGCGGCAATTCCACACGTCGCCAACACGAATTTCACACGCCGCGCGTTCCAATTCATCGCCAGCGCGCGCTCCAAACCGATTCCCGCGAGCGCAATCAGCGCGAATGAAACCAAAAACAAAAAACGCGGCGGATAGCGCACCGCATTAAACAATGGCAAGTTCGCCAACACACCATACAACGGCGTAAATCGCCCCAACGCCAAGAGCCACGCGACGAGCGCGAGCATTGACAGGAGCAGCGCGTATTTATTTTTTCGCGCGCTCCAAATTCCAACAATCGCAAACAACAACGGCAAAATTCCGAGATACGTGGTCATTTCGCGGAACGCGCCGCGTCCCCAATACGCGACGCCCATTGGTGAACCAAACACATAGGGCGCAACGAGTGTGAGAACTTGTTCCGGCGGCAAAGAATACCCGAGCGCGACATCCGCGCCCACACCGCTGCTGCGATTTGACAGCGCGACAGTTTGCGCGGTTGGCACGAGCTGAATCGCCGCGAGTCCGACGCCCAAAATACCGAGCGCGGCGAGCTGCGCGAATGTCCACGCGATTTTTTTTCCACTCGAACCCTCGCGCCATGCAAACAACGCGCGCCCAAGCGCGTAAATCACCAAGCCCACACTCGCAAACAACGGCATCTGCGCGTGCGCGCCCAAAAAATAAAATCCAATGAGCAGCGCGCTGATGACGAACCATCGCCACGATGTTTTATGTAATCTGTTGCTTGTCATTTCGAGCGGCTCTTGCGAGAAATCTTGTTTTGCTACTGCGAGATTTCTCGCTCCGCTCGAAATGACAGTTGAGGAAAGGTTTTCTTGAAATGCCACTTCCACAATCCAAAACAAAATCGGCACATACAACGCGCCGATGAACACATTGATATGTTCGTAATGCGTGAGCATCCAACCGCTGAACGGAAAAAGCAGCGCGGAAAAAATCGCGCCATACGCGCCGACGCCAATGCGCCGCATGAACAGAAACGTGAAAATCGCGGCGAGCGCGAGATGAAGCAAAATCAAATAATCGTACGCGGCAACACTCGGCAGCGCGACAAACAACATCCACGCGGGCGGATACAACGCGAGCGCGGCGGGGTCGGCGAGATGCGGTCCGCCGAGTGAGACGAGTGGATTCCACAACGGCAATCGTCCATCGCGCAGCGCGTTCGCGGTGAACACCAAACGCGGAAAATAGCCGTGCGAGGTGTCGCCCAAAAAGAAAACGCCTTGCACGATGACCGCTTGCCAAAAAAAGAGCAGAATCACCAACACAATGCCAATGGCAAGCCGCGCGCGTGAATCACGCAAGCGTTCGTCGCGGAAAAATTTGCTCACCATAGAATTTGCTGTGTGCCGTCGGCGCGCGTCAAAACAAGCAGTACGCGAAACGGCGAATCCGATGTGTCGGGCGCGGAAGCGAACGTGTAAAAACGCGGAATGCGAAAATCGCCGTCGGCGAGATATTTGTAAAGCGAAGTGTTGCTGTTCGGCTCGTGCGAGTCGAGCGCGGGCAAAAACGAATCGGAACTGCCTACCGCAGCGTCGCGCGTCAAAATGACCGGTCCTTGAATTTGCAGATAAAGCATTGCATTCGGCTGCAATGCGCGCGGATTCAGGTCAAAGCGGAACCATTGCGGTATGTCGGAACTCTTGAGTGCGCGTCGTTGCAACAATGTCGCGTACGTCGTGTTGTCGAACACGCGATTGGTTTGAAGGCGCAAATCGAGAGGTTGTCCGTTTTGTGTTGCGCGAACGCGATTTGCTTGCAGCTGCATTGCATCAATGTACAACGCGGCGTGTTGAAATTCATCCGGCGCGGATGCAAGTTGAATATTGATTTCTGTGAGCGAGTCGCTCGACAAAATCGTTCGCGTTTCTGTCGGACGATTGAGATTGTAAATCGCAAACAGCAGGGCGGCGGAAATTCCAACGAGGGCAACGGAAACAATCGTTGCGCGATTCAATTTTTCGCGCCGCGTTGCCACCGCGAAAAAATTCTCCAACGTCGCGCCCGCGAGAACTAGCGCAAACGGAACGCCGGGAAACGCGTAACGTCGTTCGACAGGCACAATCAGATTGGTGACGATGATGTAGAGCCAACCGACGACCAACACAAATGTAAGCGGCTGCTTTTTCCAAAACGCGAGCGCGCCGACTGCGCCCAACAACACAATTCCCGCGTGAAAAAATTCTTGGAACGCGTAGGGAATGCCAAAATCAATTTCAAAATCATTGAACGGCGCGCGCCATTGGTCAAAAAGTTTTCGCGCTTGGAGTAAAACAAAACCGCTCGGGTCACGCGCCGCGACTTGGACGGTCACGCGCGCGAAATCAAGATCTTTTGGCGCGCGCGTTTCCGCGCGCGCGTAATCAAATTCGGGCTGCGGATATTCGTGGAGAAACGAACGCGCGTCGGTGGGATAGCCGCCGTCGGGAATGTAATTGCCGACGAAAATTCCCTCAAACGGACTCACGCTGCCGCTCAACGTCGCGCGCCCAATCGTCACGCGCGTAAAAAGTAAAAAGGGAACGACGACGAGCAAAACGCCCGCGACGAAAAAAAAGCCGCGTCGCAAATGTTTTCGCGTGAGCCGCAAGACGACGAATACAGCAAGACCGATTGCGACAAACAGCATTTGCAGGGTAGGGCGCGTCAGCCCCGTCAACACCGTAACGATTCCCGCGAAAAAGAATGCTCGCGCATCGCCGCGTTTCAAGCCGCGCGCGGTGAGCCACAACGCGCACGCGAGCCAAAACAGCGCGAGCGTTTCGGAAAGCAACCGCGCGGCGGTGGACACGAACGGCAAATACAAAACACCGAGCGCGAGTGTAACTACTCCGGCGCGTTTTCCGTACACCTCGCGCGCTGCCAAATACAAAAACGCGAGAGTGCCAACCGCGACGAGTCCTTGCAAGAGACGCGCGAGAAAAAAATTTTCGCCCGCGAAGGCATACACGCTCGCGAGCCATAACGGATACACCATGCCGTACCGAATGGATGTGCGGACGGCTTCAGAAACATTGGCGAACGAATGAAGGTTCAGCAGCGCATTCGCGGCGCGGGTGTGTCCGACTTCATCCCAAATCGGCGGCGCGGTGTTCGTGAGCGCATAAGCGACTTGTACGAGAACAGCGACGGCGAGCAGAATTGCGGCAATGGGGATTGCTCCAATCCTGCGCGCCGTCGCTTGACTCGCACGATGCGACTGCGATGAAACGCTCATTGTCTAATTCAATCGAATGTTTGCAATTCCGCCTGTGGCAGGGTCGCCCAACACGAGCGTGTAACCGTTTGAACCTGTCGGAATTTGAAAGACAACGGAAGTGTTGCGCGTTTCATTCGGCTGCATGTCTGCCGTTCGCAGCAAATTGTCTTGAAACGTTACATCGTCATACAAAATGATTGTGCCGTCATTCGCGCGCAAGACAAATTGCGAAGCGTCAAAGGTGAGAACGCGATTGCTTGAATTCTTCAAGGTGAACGAAACAATCAAAAACTCGTTGCCCTGACGCGGCAGGTCGCCTTGATTCGGTCCGCTGCGTTCGGTGCCGGTTACGGTGATGGTTGCGCCGCCCAAATCAATCGTCGTGCCGATTTCGCCTTGTTTTGGTGTATTCGGCTGGCTACCCTGTCCGGTCGGACCGGGCGTTGGCAAAAGTGGACGTACGATTTCGACGGTGGGTTCCGGTGTGCCTTGTTCGGTTGGTGTGTTTGGAGTTTCCCCGGCGGCGACTGCGTCACGGGTTGCGATCGCGGCTTCGGTTGCGTCCGGAGTCGTGGTCGGGATTTTTCCCTCGACGCCCTCCTCTTCTTCAATGAGGATATCGCCCGGGGGTGTCTCGGTCGTTTCGGGACGCGCAATCACGGTGCGCCCGTCACCGGTTGAACCATTCGGCGGTGCCGTAGGCGCGGAACGTGGGGCGGTTGTGGAACGGCAGCCCCAAAGCGCGACCAAAACGAGCGCGAGCAGAAAAATTTTTTTATTCATCATATCTTTCAGACAGAAAAGCGGAGCGAAACGTTCCCTAATTCTTAGGTGCGGGTGCGGGAAGCCGTTCGGGGGAAGGGGCAACGCGGAGAACCCACCAGAGGCGAAACATTTCACCAAAGGTATTGAAAATCATGCGGACGCCGGTGCCTTTGGGTTTGCCCGCCGCGCGCGGATAGTGATTCATGCCCACTTCGGTAATGCGCGCGCCGCGCTGCATCGCTTTGAAAATCACTTCCGGCTCTATCATCGCCGACGACGGCGCGGCTTCGAGCGGAATGGATTGTAATAGAGTGCGGCGATAGAGTTTCGATGTGGAAATTTGTTTCAACCTGATTCCAAAAAAAAGGCGGCACAACAAATGAAACACGGTGGAATTTAATTCGCGGCGCAAGCCATCCGCGCGATGTTTGCGATACCCGACGACGATATCCATGCCGTCGGTGAGCGCGACAAAATTTTTCAATTCGCTCAAATCCACTTGCTTGTCCGCCGGGGCGAGAAAGACCCAATCTTTGGACGCGTTCGCGTAGCACGTTTTAATCGCGCCCGCGAATCCTTTGTTCGTTTCGTGATGAAGGACGCGGACGTGCAGCGGGTCGTTCGCCGCGAGTTCCTCTGCCAGCGCGCCCGTGTGGTCGGTTGAACCATCGTCCACGACCAACACTTCATAGTCCGCGGTGAGAGTCTTCAAAACCTCGCGCGCTTCGTCAACGACCGAAACGATAGTTGCTTCTTCGTTGAACGCGGGGATGACGATGGAAATCGAATCTTGAAACATTTGGTCAGTCGGATGGTCAGATGGTCGGATGGTCAGTTCGTCACGTTGACAATGCGACGCAAAGTGTTTATCACCGTCTCTTGTTCCTCTTGCGTCATTTGCGCGTAGATGGGCAAGAGAATCGTGTCGCGTGTCGCTTGCTCGGTGACGGGCAGCGAAACGCGTCCGTACGTGTTTAGGTAAAACGGTTCGAGATGCGTTGCCATCACGCCGCGCCGCGTGGCAATGCCCTCCGCTTGCATCGCCGTCATGATTTCATCGCGCGTTTTGGGTGAATTGTGCGCGACGCGCAAACAGTACGATTGATAGGTATGTTTCGCGTACGGTGGTTCGTACGGCGTTTCGAGAAAATCCAAATCGGCGAATGCGTTATTGTAGCGCGCGCCGAGTTCCAGGCGTCGCTGCAAAATCCAATCCAACTTTTTCATTTGCTCGACGCCAATCGCGCCTTGAATGTCGGTGAGGCGAAAATTATAACCCAGCACCGGATATTCTTCGATAATCACCTTGTCCGCGCCATGCCGCGCGTAATCGGAAACGTTCGCGCCGTGCGAGCGCAGCATTTCGATTTGACGCGCAATGTCGGGGTCGTTCGTCGTCACCATGCCGCCTTCGCCTGTCGTAATCGCTTTACGCGGATGAAATGAAAAACAGACCGCGCGGCTGTGCGTGCCGATTTTTTTATTTTTGTACTCGCCGCCAATCATTGTCGCCGCGTCTTCGATGACGAGGAGGTCATGCCGGCGCGCGATTTCTTGGATCGTGTCAATGTCCGCCGCAAGTCCGATTTGATGCACGGGCATAATCGCTTTGGTGCGCGGCGTAATTTTTTCCTCAATCAACGCGGGGTCCATGTTGTACGTGCGCGCGTCAATGTCCACAAAGACCGCCGTCGCGCCCGCGTGCAAGACACTGTTCGCCGTCGCGATGAAACTGTACGAAGGCACGAGAACCTCATCCCCCGCGCCGATGCCCAGAGCGAGCAGCGACAAATGCAGCGCGGTGGTGCAGTTTGAAGTGGCGAGCGCATATTTCGCGCCGACCAAGTCCGCGACCATTTTTTCAAACTCGAGCACGCGCGGACCTTGCACAACCCAGCCGCTACGAATGGCTAACGCTGCCGCGCGTTCTTCCTCTTCTGTATAGTACGGTTTGGTGATTGGAATCATAAAATCAATGGACAATGAACAATGGCGAATGAACAAAATTTGTTCATTATGCATTGTCCATTCTTGTCATTCCCAATTTCTCAATTTTTCTTTTTGAAGCATTTCGCGCGGGTCAACCTCGCTCCGCATCAGCCAGTCCACATAGCGTTTCACGCCTTGATGAATTTCGACGCGCGGCTCGAATCCGAGAACGCGTTGTGCTTTGGAAATGTCCGCGTAGTGGCGCAGCACATCGCCGGGACGCGGCGCCTGGTATTCGATTTTGCTTTTGGATTGCGGCAGTGTTTCGAGAACAAGGCGCGCGAGTGTGTTGATATTCACTTCTTGCCCGCGCGCGATATTCACCACATCGCCGATGAGCGCATCACATTCGCCCGCGGCGAGCAAGCCGCGCACCGTGTCGCTCACATGGGTAAAATCGCGCGTTTGCGAACCGTCACCAAAAATCACGAGCGGCGCGTCATTCAACGCGCGCACGACGAATTTGGGAATCACTTCGCCGTACGGACCTTCAAAGTGTTCGCGCGCACCGTAGGTGTTGAACGGGCGAACGATGGTGACAGGCATTCCGTATGTTTCATAAAATGAGCGCGCATACACTTCGCCTGCGAGTTTGCTCGCGCCGTACGGAGTCGTCGGCACAAGCGGATGGTCTTCGTTCATCGGCACGCGCTGCGCGGTACCATAAACTTCAGACGACGAACAATACACAAAGCGTTCCACGTTTTCGTCGAGCGCGGCGGTGAGCAAATGCAGCGTGCCTGTGACATTCACGTCATGCACCAGATACGGGTCACGAATCGAAACGCGAATACATTGAACCGCGAGATGGTACACGCGCTGCACACCGCGCATGATTTCGCGGACGCGTTGTTTGTCGCGGATGTCCAGTTCCACCACGCGCACGCGCGGATTCGCCGCGTGCTGCGCGAGATTTGCGCGCGTGCCGGAAGAAAAATCATCGGCGACCAGAATTTCGTACGATTCATTTTGCGCTAACGCGTCAACCAGATTCGAACCAATAAACCCCGCGCCGCCCGTCACCAAAATTTTCAATCGGCATCCCTCAATCTCCCCTCTCCTGATGTGCCTTTTACATCAGGAGAGGGGACAGGGGTGAGGTCAATCGTTCTTCCGCCCTCGCGCATGGATTGCGTCGCGGCTTCCAACACTTGTACGACTGCCACACCTGCTTCGCCATTCGTGCGCGGAATTTTTCCATCGCGGATACATTCGACAAAATGCGCGCACTCGACGCGCAGCGGTTCCACCACATCAAGGCGCGGACTCAGTACATCGCCCACGCGATAAATGCGCTGCAATTCCGCGCGCGTTTCTTGATTCAACTTGAGCGTTTCAACGCCGCTGTCGTACAACTTTACTTTTTCCATTGCCTCCAAATCGTCATAGACAACCATTTGCTTGGAACCGACGACGGTGGTGCGGCGCAGTTTCGCGGGCGACATCCAACTGACATGAATGTGTGCCATCACCTTGTCCGCAAATTCGAGCGTGATGAATGCGACATCTTCGATTTGGTCTTGCGTGTACGAATTCCCGCGCGCGCTGACGCGCAGGGGACGTTTTCCGAGCCAATACAAAATGATGGAAACATCGTGCGGCGCCAAATCCCAAATGACGTTAATGTCGAATTGATGCAAGCCGAGATTCACGCGGGACGAATCAATGTAATAAATCTCGCCGAGCATGCCGCGTTCAATCATCTCTTTGACTTTGGTCACCGCAGGATTGTAAATGAACGTGTGTCCCACCATCAACACGCGTTCGCTTTCGCGCGCACAGTCGGCAATTTCGCGCGCGGTCTCGCTCGTTCCCGCAAGGGGTTTTTCGACGAGAACATGTTTACCCGCGCGCAGTGCGTCGAGCGCCAGTTTGCGATGTGTGGAGACAGGCGTCGCAATGACCACCGCATCCACTTTGGGGTCGTTCAACGCCTCATTGTAATCGCGTGTGGTTGTGAGTGTGGGATACTGACTAGCGAGAGGGGCGAGTTTTGCCGCGTCGAGGTCGCACACGTAAGCGACGCGGGCGCCGGGGACTTGGGAAAAATTACGGATGAGATTGGGACCCCAGTAACCTGCGCCAATCACTGCAAGGTGAATCATAGACAACGCAGCGATTTTAGCATGAGAAGCGAGAAGCGAGAAACGAGAAGCGAGAAACGTCAAACGTGAAACGTCAAACGTCAAACCTAAAATGTGCGTAAAGGGCGTTCTCTAACGCCGACTCATTCTAAAACGTGTAGAGGGCAAAATCACTCTGACACGGATTGCCGCGCGTGAGCCACATTTTTTGTTCGGTCAAATCAATCAGCGCAGAAAAAACGGTGACGCTCTGTCCCGCGTGTTTGCAGACACTCCACGGCGCGTAGACATGGTCACGCACAAAACGCGCGCACACATCAAAATCAATTTGCCCGCGATATTTGCGCGCATAATCGAACGCGCGCGCGCAACGCGACGCCGACATGGCGATATTCTGCGCGTCGGCTTCAAACGGCAGCATGTTTTCGTCAAGATAATGATTGGTATGCGCGAGCGCGCCGCCGTGTTCAAAACTCCAGGACAGCGCGACGGCTGTCGCAGACCCTTCCGCGTTCACAATGCGTTCATCCCGCGACGAAATGATGTTGTTGTAACTCGACGCGCGTTCGGGCAACAGCGCGGACGCGAGCGCGTTTTCCAAATTTGTTTGCGCCAAAATGTCGCGCACGATGAGCAAACGCGGCACGCCGACACGCGAATCGTTCGCGTTCAATTGGTTGCCCGTCAAGCAGATGCCCGCGTTGTTCATGCCGATACTGATAAACAGACCGCCAACTGTCACCGCTAAAATTTCCGGCTCGCCATTCACACAAAAACGCGTGACGAACAAGTGCGGCATCGAACTCGCCCCCAAATCGTTATTGTGGGCGAGCCACACATGCCCGTCGCGCGTCGCAGGCACCGCGGCAGCGAGGTCGGAGCAGCCCTTTGACCTCTCCCTTTCTCCCTCTCCTTTTGACCTCTCTCTGTCGCCCTCTCCTTTTGACCTTTCCCTTTCTCCCTCTCCTTTTGAAGGAGAGGGACGGGGTGAGGTACCCCCCCGCACTTCTTCGTACAGCAACTCTTCCACGCTCATCAAAAACAAATCATCGAACGGGATGCCCGCGCCGTCCGCGGAGCCGCGCAGTTCCTCGACAACGTTGGGCAAATGTTTTTGCGTTGCCGCCAAAAATGGCGCGCTCGCGCGGAGCAATGAATTCCAGCGTTCGCCATAGTCGGCGCGCGTTTCGGCGTGCATCGCGCACAACGAATCGCGCGCGGCGACACCGATTTGATGCCCCACCTCGTAATGAGTGCCGCGCGTTTCAATGATGCGAAGGGGAAATGAATTGTTCATGGTTTTTTGGCAAAAATATTGACGCGGTAGCTTGATGCTCTACGTTGGGATTGCGCGCGTTCACGCACTTTCAGCATTTCAAACTCTGCGTACTTGCGCGCGATGTTGTCGTAATTGTCGCGCGTGGCTTTGAGCCAGTCATTCATCGGCGCACCAAGTATAACAAAAAACCTCGCAAGTCACCAAGACTTGCGAGGTTTGAATTACACATTTGATTTCGGTTCTTCGGATTCGCTTGGCGGCGTATCCGCTTTGCTTTCGATTGGCGGCGGCTCCACCATTTTTGTTTCTATGGCGGGCGGGGCAGATGCCGTGTTCTGCGCTTGGCGCGCTTTTTCTTCCCACGCCGCGACATCGGCAGCACTGGGCGTGTACGTACCCGGAACGCTCGGTCCCGCTCCCGCGACGGCGGGCGTCAACATCATCCCCGGCGCGGTTGGATAGGTGCGCGTGCCGAAACGTGTCAGTACGACCGCGCCTAACCCAATCAAGCCGACGATGAACGAAATCAACCAGCCGATGATTGGGACTTGACCAATAAACATTAAAAGTACGACACCTAAAATCACGGCAACCACAGGAAGAATGTCACGGGCTTTGAGCGCTTGCAAAATTTTCTCGCCTGCGAGCAGCCCGATGCCGATACTCCCAAAAATCCACGCGGCGGCAGAAACCACGCCGAGAATAATTGTAACCGGAATGCCGATGATGGTAATAAAAAGCAAGATGCACAAAATCGGCAGTACAAGCACCGTCAAGCAGCCGACCCCCGCCGCGTTGAGCGGCTTGGTTTGCGCGGCATCACTGACGCGGCGCGTGGCATTCGGCGCAAAAATCACGACGAGTGCGCCGAGCGCGGCAAAGGCGAGCGCAGTGACGATTCCTCCCAGCAGGTCAAAGCCCCAATTGCGGGTGAAGGAACCTGTAAAGGGATGAATCGGAAAATTTCCGCGATTGGTGTTGATGTCGCCCCGCACAGTTGCGCCGGGCGCGCGTCGAACATTTCCGCCCATCACCCAAATTTCACCATTGACTATGGCGGTATCGCCCAGCATGACATTTCCGCCAAAGGTAACAATATCTCCGCCGATGGTGCCGGCGATGTTGATGTTGCTGCCAAAGTCGGCGAGGTCCCCGCGCACGGTTGCTCCCTGCTCAATGGTGACATTGCAGCCAAAGACAAGCAGACTTTCAATGTTCTGTCCTGAAGCGACAGTGAGGTTGTTGCCCGCGCAAAATTCGCCGTCACTCTGTAGAGTTTGCGCGAACGCCGGTGTGACGGTGAGCAGAACGAGCGCCGCCGTCAAGCCGAGGGCGAGTAAAAAATTGCGAAACATGAATTTGTGCGACATGATGTACATTCCTCAACGATTTGGAATCGGGGTATTGAAAGCCCCGGTGATACGCGCCCAAAAGACGGTAAGCGCAAGCGCGCCCAGCGCGTACAACAACAAGGGTCCTTGTCCGACAAAACGAAGGAGCGCGGACAAAAATGAGAACGAGGCAGGAATCAAAACAAAAACCCCGCTTGAAAAAAAGACAATGGTCTCGACGAGCAGATTCCGGTTACTGACGAGCCAAACGAACGCGGCGAGTGACCCTAAAAAAAGGATGACCAAGGTCAACAGCCACTGCGTGCGGGTGCGCCGTTTTTCCAATGCTTCCAGACGCGCCATCACGCGCGCGGTGAACCCTTCTTCGGGAATTGCCATGCCCGTTCGTTTGAGCAGCGAATCAAACTCGCGCAGTCCTTCTGCCGCGATGCGAATGGCGAGCGATTCTTGCATCGCCTCATTCACTTGGACTTGCTCTTGCGCGGTCAGCGGTTCGTCGAGCGCTTTGGCAATCAATTCAATAATTTGTTCGTTATCTGGCATGGCGTAACTCCAGGCGGGTTTTCGCATTCGGCTCGGGACGCAAATGTTTGCCAAGCATCTGGCGGGCGCGGAATAATTTTACTTTGACGGTGCCGACATTGTCGCCGGTGATTTTGCTAATTTCTTCGAGTGACATTTCATTCCAGTACTTGAGTGTTAACACGATGCGATACTGCGGCGGTAATTTTTGCAGTGCGCGTTGGACTTCTTCCTCGCGTTCGCGCGCAAGCGCGCTGTGTTCGGGCGAGGGCAAATCGGAAACAAGTGACGGCGCGGACTCATCCCAACGCGGGTCGTCGAACGAGAGCCATTGAAATTTGCGGCGGCGCAAGCGGTCAATGCAATGGTGCGCGGCGACGGACAAAAGCCACGTCCCAAAACTCTGATTCGGGTCGTAGGTTTTCAACTGCGCGTACGCGCGCAAAAAGGTTTCTTGCGCGGCGTCCTCCGCATCATTGCGATTGCCCAACATCCGATACGCGAGGTTATAGACGGGTGTTTGAAATTCTGCCACGATTTGGGCGAACGCGAGTTTATCGCCTGTACGGGCGGCAGAAATGATATGTGGTTCCATGCGGCTTGTTCTGGTGTGCTATACGGCAAGTGAGAAAAAGAGTTACAGGTGACCAGAAAGGGAAATATGGGAAATTGGGAGACGAGAGGCGAGAAACGAGAAACGAGAAACGAGAAACGAGAAACGAGAAACGAGAAACGAGAAACGTCAAACGTCAAACGTCAAACGTTATAACGAACTCATTCATCCAATTTGCGAAATTGAGCAGAAGAGAGGAAAACAAAATACGCGCTATGAGCCAACTCTAGTCAGGATTGCTAACGTCTCTTTGCTGACGCGCAACTGACTACCGAGTGGAACATCTTGTCTGGAAGCATCCTCAAGGAGTAGAATTGTTCTCCATTCGCTTGTATTACCTTCCAAAAGGAAATGCTCTGCTTGAAACTTGCCATCGAATTGTTTCTCTGTGCCGTCTGGAGCATAAATCTTGATCTTTGTATGGAGAGGCATTGTCGAATGCCCGACTCGACTAGGCAAATTTGGAATGATTATCAGTCCTCGCCCCTTGACGAAAAATGTGGTGTTGATTTTGAGTGGAGCAAATTCTATTTCCATAATATGTGTTCTAACGCCATTTTCGTCACAGCCGGATGATTCGTCAACAAGACGGGCGCGCCGAGCCGGCGATAAAATTTGAGGCGCGGTTCGGGCGCGGGGTCGAGGGGGCAGCAAATTTTATTGAGACGTTTTGCCCACGCGAAGTAAAAGGGATTGAGATAGAGCAAGGGAAAAAACGGTCCGAGCAATTCGGCGTCATGCAAAGGCAGCGGATTTTTCAGCGTAATCTTGCCAATCGGAATGCTTGGAGCAATCCGTTTGCAAGCACGCATGCGCGCATCGTTAAAAGAAAGCAGCACGGTACGTTCCAACGCGTTGTGCTGCGCCAAAAGCTTGAGGAGCCGTTCCGCGTCGCGCGTTTGGATAAAGCGGTCATCTTTCAGTTCAAGCGCGATCGGCGTATTTTGTGCTGACGTGAACTGCAAAAATTCCGCGAGCGTCAAAATTTCCTCATCGCCCACTTGTGCGCGCGATTCAAACGAACGCTGCGCGCGAAATTTTTTGATTTCCGCAAGCGTCATGTTCGCGACGATGCCCGAACCGTTGGTGGTGCGTTCCAGCGTCGCGTCGTGCATCAATATAATTTCATCGTCGCGTGTGAAACGAATATCCGTTTCCAAAACATCCGCGCCTTGCTTTAACGCGCGTTCAAATGCCGCGCGCGTATTTTCGGGCAATTCATCCGACGAACCGCGATGCGCCATGAGGAGGGGCAGCGCGTCGCGCGGGCGCGCGAGTACATGCTGCGGCGTCAGTGCATTGTTCATATCGTCAAACGTGAAACGTCAGTCGTCAAGTGTCAAACATCAAACATAGATTGATACCTTGACGTTTCACCTTTGTCGTTTTACGCCGTGACCCCTTCTTTCGCATCATTCGCCTTTGCTTCGCCAATCGCGCGCGGGACATTGACGGTGACGAGCAGCGCGAGTCCGAGCACGAAAAAGATAATGACGGACAAAAGTCCGACGCGCAAACTGCCTGTCATTTGATTGACGACGCCAAACACGAAAGGTCCAAGCCACGACGTGCCGCGTTCGCTGATTTCATAGAACGAGAAGAATTCTGCCTCCTGTCCTTTGGGAATCATTTGTGAAAAGAGCGAACGGCTCAATGCTTGACTGCCGCCCAGCACGAGGGCGATGATGAATCCCAAAATCCAAAATTCAAATTGGCGTTGCTCCATACCCAAAACCGGCACTTGACTCGTCATGCCGAGCCACGCGTACACCACCACGCCTCCCCAGATAAAGAGCGAAACGATAATCGCGTTGCGCGCGCCCAACCTGCGCGCGAGAAACGCAAACAAAAATGCGCCGCCGAACGCGACGAATTGAATCATCAAAATGACAAGAATCAACATGTTCGTCGGCATGCCCAATTCTTGCGCCGCATAAATTGCCGCGATGTTGATAACCGTTTGAATGCCGTCGTTGTACAACAAATACGCGAGCAAATACTTGACGCCTTCGGGCAGTGAGCGCGATTTGCGTACCATGAAAATCACCAGCACTGCAATCGGACCCAGCGCGGGCAACAAGGCAATGGCGATGGGTACGCCGAGAACGATGAGTATTGGAATTAACAATGGCAATACGGTCAGAGCTGCGACGACCTGTGTCGAGACGCCGAGCAATTTTGCCAGTTGCGAAAAACCGACAGACACGTACGTTTCGCCTGCGGGCAAGGGACGCACCGCGTGACGCGGGCGCAGTGTGGCAAAGGTGATGAATGAAAACACCAACCACCATACGCCCGCGGATGCCAAACTAATGCGTGCGACCATCGCGGAATCGAGACCAATACGCGAACCGAACATGAACAGAATCAAATTGAGCAGCAACAAAATCCCGCCGCCCAAATAGCCCATCGCAAAACCGCGCGACGAAACACTGTCGCGTGTTTCCTCTGTAGAAATGTCGGGCAAGTACGCGTTGTAAAAAACGATGCTCGCGCCGAAACACACATTCGCCAGAATAAACAGCAAACCGCCGAACCAATAGCCATCGGCGGTAATGAAAAACATTGCAATCGTCGCCGCCGCGCCGAGCGTGCTAAAAAATTGCAGGAGACGTTTGCGAATGTGTGAATAGTCCGCAAGCGCGCCGAGAATCGGCAGAACCGTCACTTGCAAAAGCACCGACGCGGAAATGCAGTACGCAAAAAATGAATCGAACCGAATCGGCACGTTAAAGAAATACAACAAGCCCGCTGTGTTTTGCGTAGCGTCTTCCGCGAGACTTGTCAGATACGGACCGAGAAAAACCGTTCCGACCGTCGTGCTAAACGCGGAACTCGCCCAATCGTACATCGTCCAGCCAAAAATTTCGCGGCGGTTGTTCATGTCAACTCCTTTGTCGAGTGCGAGGAAATGTGAAACATCGGCGATTATAAAGGCGCGGCGCGCTCTGCGTCAATGGGGGAAGCGCGGAAAGGATAAAGGAAGAATGGAAAGACACAATGCACCCTGGACAGAATTCGCGCTTGCGCGCATGATTCAAAACGGCGATAATCGTCAGAGAAAAAGGATTCCATCATGTTCCGCATCGCGCTCGGCATCGTTCTGGCAGTGGTTGGTTTGAGTGTCAGCACAATCATTCTGCTCGCGCTCATCGCCTCGCCGCCGCCCGAATTGTCCACGACGATTTTGATTGCAATCTTTTGCGTGCTTGCGCCGCTTGTGATATGTACCGGCGGCGGCGTCTGGTTCGCACTGCGCGCCTATCGCGCGCGCGAGCAAGCGCAAAAAATGGCGCGGCAGCGCGAATTGGAAAACGCGTTATTGGCGTTGGTCAACGCGCGCGGGAAAATTTCGCTCGGGCACTCGATGGCGGAATTGAAAATGTCGTACGAAGAAGGCAAAGCTGCGATCTATGGACTCGTGCGCGCAAAACGCTTCCCCGGTTATATTGACTGGGACGCGCAAATGCTGTATTCCGCCGATGCCGCGTCGCTTGGCGATTTAAACTGCCCCGATTGCGGCGGCATGAGACAAATCGTCGGCAAAGGGATTGTCAAGTGCGGACATTGCGGCAATCAAGGATTTATCGCGACGACGTAAAATTTTTTCAGGAGGCAAAACTATGCAATGGGATGACCGCTTGACGCCACTTGGCGTAAATTTTCAATCGAAACCAAATACAAAATGGGAAGCGACCGGCGCGCGCTATCAAAATGAAGACGAAGCGCAAGGGCAGCATCACATCTGGTTCACTGTGTTGGACGAAGCCAGCAACCCAAAAGCGAACGTCAAGGTTTTTGTAGATTGGGTTGGACGCGATGTAGATGACCCAGCCACCTCGCGGCTCACGGGAGACGACGGGCGCGCGAACGTGGACATTTACGCGAACCTTGACCCCGCGAAAAAGAATGGTCCGTATTTCGCGTACGTCGAAGGCGCCGACAAAAGCGACATCATCGCGGGCATGGGCTTGCCGCTAAAACATCACGTCAACTTTTTATTGACCTACGCGCCGCGCAGCACAACGCCACCGCCGCCGCCGCCGCCGCAAGATGTTCCCGCCGCAATTTTGGAAAAAGCAAAATCGGTGACATGGATGCCCGTCAACAACGGCGCGGCATTGTGGAATTTCGCCAAAGCAAACGGCTTGCAAGACCAACAGACCGACGAACTCTCGGTCAAAATTAACGGCGAAGAGTACGTGCTGCAAGTTTTTAATTTGGGAATCGTGTATGCGAAAGTGGGCGATTGGGGAAACATCAAGATTATAAGAAAATGAACGAGACGAACGACGAACGACCAACGACGAACGACCAACGACGAACGACGAACGACGAACGACCAATGACTTTGACCGAACGCGACGAAAAAGTATTGAACGGGGATTTCGGAACCGCGCCGAAAATGGCAATGAACATTCTCGTCCAACTTGGCGAGGTGTTGGGCGCGGATGAACTGTTGGATATCGAACAGGTTCACGTTGACGGCTGCATTTATGAATCCGAAGCGCATCTCGATTTTGCCGAGAAACTCGCGTCACTTGAGGCGCGCGTCATTGTGCCGACAACGCTGAATGCGACATCGCTCGATATGCGGCATCCCGACGCGTGGGGTTACAGCGCGCAATGGAAATCTCAAGCGCGGCGCATCGCAAACGCGTATCTCGCAATGGGCTGTACACCGACGTGGACATGCGCGCCGTATCAAACCGAGTTCGTTCCAAAATTCGGGCAGCAAATCGCGTGGGCGGAATCGAACGCGATTGTGTTTGCCAATTCCGTCATCGGCGCGCGCACAAATCGGTACGGCGACTTTACCGACATTTGCGCGGCAATCACGGGACGAGTGCCGAAATACGGACTGCATCTCGCGGAAAATCGGCGCGGGCAAATTTTGTTTGAATTGAAAAATATCCCCGACGCGTTATTGGATGACGACGCATTTTTTCCCGTACTTGGACATTACTTGGGAAAACGCGCGGGCGACAAAATTCCCGTCCTTCTCGGATTGCCGCATAACACCACGCAAGACGCGCTCAAAGCATTGGGCGCGGGCGCGGCGTCGTCGGGCGGCGTCGCCATGTTTCACGCCGTCGGCATCACACCCGAAGCAAAAACCCTGCAAGACGCGTTTGGCGGCAGCACATACGAACGCGTCGAAATCACCTTGAGCGATTTGAACGCAGCACGCGCGGAATTGTCTTCTGCCGATGGTTCACAACTCGACGCGGTAGTTTTGGGTTCGCCGCATTTTTCGTTGCAAGAAAGTTTGCGGCTCGCGGAATTGATTCACGGACAAAAAGTTCACTCCTCTGTCGAATTTATTGTCACCACAAATCGCATCGTGCGCGAAGCGTTGCGCGCGCGCGGTGTTTTGCAAACGCTGACGGGGGCAGGAGTGCGTTTGTGCGAAGACACCTGCATCTTGTTATCGCCGATGCTGCGTTCTGAAATTCGAGTCTTGATGACCAACAGCGCGAAATACGCGTACTATGCGCCGAACCTGATTGACCGCCGCGTGGTGTTTGGCAGTCTGCGCGATTGTGTCGCGTCGGCGGTGCAGGGCAGAGTGGTGCGCGAGGAAGAGCTGTGGCGAGTGCCGGGCGACGAGTGATGGGGAGCGAGAGGCGAGAAACGAGAAACGTCAATCGTCAAATTTTTTGCTTTGCTTCTTTGCGGCTTGGCGTGAGAATTTATGGGAACGATTCAAGGACACGCGTTGAATTCGGGTAACGCGCAAGGTGAGGTGATTTTCACGGATGAGCCGCTATCGTTTTGGGGCGGCTATGACGCGCGGGAGGGAACAATCATTGACAAGCATCACGCGTTGTACGGCGAACATGTCGCGGGAAAAATTTTTGTGTTGCCGAGCGCGCGCGGTTCGTCAACGGGTTCGGGCATTTTGCTCGAAGCGATTCGTCTGGGCAACGCGCCCGCCGCGCTGATTCTCAAACGCCGCGATGCAATTCTCGCGCTCGGCGCGATTGTGGGACGCGAGTTGTATAATAAAATTCTGCCGTTGGTGATTGTTTCGGATGAGGACTTTGAGGGGTTACACAAGGCAAGATTTGCGCGGTTGGATGAAGATGGAGCGATAGAGTATGAATAAAATAACTCTTGGCATTGACATTGGCGGTTCGGGCATCAAGGGCGCGTTGGTGGATACGGCGAAAGGGGAAATCGTCGGGGAGCGTGTGCGTCTTGACACGCCCAATCCGTCCACACCCGAAAATTGCGCGCAAGTGGTGCGCGAACTAGTCGAACATTTCAAGTACGCGGGACCGTTGGGCGTGACGTTTCCTGCGGTGGTTCAGCACGGTGTCACGTTGACCGCCGCGAATGTGGACAAGAGCTGGATTGATTGCGACGCGCAAACGCTTTTGCAGAACGTGACAACATGTCCGGTGATTGTTTTGAATGACGCCGACGCGGCGGGGATTGCCGAAATGACGTTTGGCGCGGGGCAAGGTGTGATGGGCACAGTGGCTATGTTCACCTTTGGCACGGGAATCGGCAGCGCGTTTTTTATTGACGGCGTTTTGTTTCCCAACACCGAGTTTGGTCACTTGCTCATTCGCGGCAAAGATGCGGAAAAACGCGCGTCTGCCAAAGTCAAAGAGGACAAGGATTTAAAGTGGAAACAGTGGGCGAAACGTGTGAACGAATTTTTCGTCGAGATTGACAAGTTGTTCACGCCCGATTTGATTATCATCGGCGGCGGCATCAGCAAAAAATTTGAAAAATTCGGAAAATATCTGGAAAGCAACGCCGACATTGTGCCTGCAAAATTTCTCAACGACGCGGGCATCATTGGCGCGGCGATGGCGGCGAGTCAATTGTCAAAATAAAAACGTTCGAGGTCAGCATGACCTCGAACGTTTTTTAGTTCTCCAATTCGTGAATCGTTTTTTCCATCAACGCGACTGCGTCTCGCAATGTTGGCGCATCGAATTTGAATTTCGCGCCCGCGGTCTCAAATAATTTTGGCAGCGGCGCGGTGCCGCCCAACGCGAGCGCGCGTTTGTAATCCTGCACGGCGCGCGGTTGATTTTGTAACGCATTCGCCCACACCTGGACGGCGCCGAGTTGTGCCATGCCGTATTCGATGTAATAGAACGGGCTTGTGAAAATATGAATCTTGCGATGCCAGCCCGTCACGCGCTCTTGTTCGAGTCCGCACCAGTCCACACCACGCATGTGCGTTTCCCACAACGCGCCCCACTGCGCGTCGCAATTTTCCGTATCGAGCGCGTCGCGGGGATTTTCATACACCCAATGTTGAAACGCGTCCACGACGGCCATGTAGGGCCAAAAGAAAATTGACGTCTCTAGTTTCTCCACGCGTGCGCGCGCCGCATCGGCGTCGTTGTAAAAACCGCCCGCGCGATTCAGGTACGGCGCGGATAAAAATTCCATCCCCATGGATGCGACTTCGCAAAATTCCAGACCAACCGCGCGCTGCTGAACGTATGGCAGCTTGTACACTTGGAACGCGTGAAACGCGTGCCCCGCTTCATGCAGCAACGTTTGCACGTCCTCGTGCGTTCCCACCGCGTTCATGAAAATAAACGGGCGCTTGGCAGTTTCAAATCCCGTACAATACCCGCCGGGCGCTTTGTGTTTGCGATTCGGCAAATCGAGCAAATGTTCCGCGCGCATCGTGTCAAAATACGCGCCGAGTTCGCCGTCTACGTCATGAAAAATTGCCGCGCTTTTCTCAACGAGTTCCGCGTCGTTTTGAAACGGACGCAGCGGTTTTACATCCGCCGCGTCCGCGGCGACAAAGAAACCCTGCGGTCCTTGCAAATCCCAGGGACGAAGGGTTTCGACGCCGAGCCGCGCGCGATATTTTTCGTAAATGCGCGCAGCAACCGGAACAACAACCTCTTGAATCGCCGCGTCGAATCGTTTTGCATCGTCCGGCGTGTAATCGAAACGCAGGTACTGTTGCCAGCGATACGCGCGATAATCGCCCGTTCCGTCCGCCAAAAGAAAACCCGCGTTCTTTGCCATCTCCAGCCGATTTTGCAACATGCGTGTCCACAAGTCGTTGAGCGCGGCGCGATTTTCCAAACGCTTGTCCATCACGAGATGCCACGCGCGTTCGCGCGTCGCGCGGTCCGGGTCTTGGAACACGGGGAGCATTTGCGGGGGCGTTTTTTCTCCGCCGTTCCACCTCACCGTTTCGCTGCCGATGATTTTGTCAAACTCTTTTTCGAGTTTTTGGTCAAGCGTTTGCAGCGGCAAATTTTCCGCGCGAAAAATTTCGGCTTCCGCGCGTAAATTCCGCAACGGAATTTCAAAAGCGTTCGGCGTGACACCGCTCGCGATGAGTTTTTGTTTCAAGGTTTGTTCGGCGGCTTGATACTTTGGATAGATTTCTTCGACGAAATGATTGAACGTGTTTTCGATGTCTCTGTCGGCGGTATTTTGCGTCGTCGCCACTTGCAAACGTTGATAGCGTTCGTCGAGCAGCGATGCGACTTGTGCCCAATCCGCGAGCCATGCGTTCACATTTTCTGCGTTCAATTCGATTTCATTCAAACGCGCATAATACGGTTCGATGTTTGTCCAGTCCCATGTGGAGAATTCCTGAACGTCGTTCGGTAACGGTTTCACCAGATTGTCCATTGTTCATTGTCCCTATGTTATTTCGGAATGACTTTGATATTGTCCCAATCGTCCACTTTGACGTAGACGATGCCGAGGTTAAAAACTTGCGCGATGTAATCCGCGCCGTTGTACGTGAAATGAATTTCGTCGGTTTGCTGGTCTTGGAGACCATTCTGCTTGGCGAATTTCCACAACGCGGCGGTGTTGTTCACGGGCATCCATGGAACAGATTCCGCTTTCTCAACGATGGCTTGTTCGAGCGTTTGTGGCGGAGGGGTTGGCGTGATGGGTGGCGGCGCGCCGCCAGCGCCAATGTAATCGCGAATCTTGTCCGCTTGGTCAATCGCGAACGAACCTTGAATGCCCCACGGGTTCAATGAAAAAATTGTCGCGCCCAGTACGTAATCATCCGCGAGCGATTCATTATCGTACCATTGTAGTTCGCTCAAATATCCTTCTTGACTCGTAAAAAATTTCCAGCCCTTTTGCGCCATCGCGCCGCCGGGGACGACGCCGCCGTCAATTCCCGTTTCGGTGATAAGGATGGGACGCCGCGCATCTTCGGGCAACAAATTCCACACATGGCGATAGCGCAAACATAAAAAACCTTGCGCGGTTTTCATCAAGGGCGCGCTGTATTCGTGCAGCGACAAATAATCGCATGCGCGCAAACCATCTGCGAGAAATTCCCAATAGTTGGGTTCGCAGCATGAACCGTCGGGATTCGGAAAACCGGCGGACGGATTGCCTGTGGCAAACGAGTACGCGGCAGATTTTAAATTCGCGTCGCGCATCAATTTGCCCCACTGCGCATAAAAGCGCGAGAGCCGTCGCGCTTGGACATTGTTGTGAATCACCGTTTCGTTATAGCCCATCCACGCGTCGTACACGCCGCGCATTCTTTCCGCGTCCGGTTTCATCTTGACGAAAAATTCCGTCGCGCGCAGTTCGGGCTGGTCAAAATAAAGTTGTTCGCCGTCATCCAAATAGTGCCGCCCGATGATGAACGTGTTGGGCGAAATTTGTTTCACTTGCCGCCACGTTTCCAGATTGTGGTCCATCGAAAGAATCACGCGCGGCATGGCGCGCCGCACGTACTCGAGCACGTCCACGCCGCCGAGTGAGATGACGTAAATTCCCAGTTTTGATTTTGGCATGACGTTTGGCTCCGGGAAGAACATTATGCCATCTGTTGTGGGAAATGAAAATATCTGCCGCGCGTTGTTCTGAAAAAAAAAGGACGGCAGAGCGAAACTCTGCCGTCAAGTAAAAAGGACTGTTTGCGATTCCTGACCGCGCTCATGCTCTTGCCAGCGAACGTTCTCCGGCAAACGCCGCATACAACGCCCACACCGCGACGACCAGATGGAGAATGGTGTCAAGCGGGCTTTCGAGATTGCCGAGTCCAAAAGTGTTGAGCGCGGTTGGCGAGCCCGGCGGCAGAATGAGCCCGTACAGCGCGAACAATAACGCAACCACCCCCACAACAATCACGAGGGGGCGCTGCAAATTCGCCGGCACCACATACGCCGCCGCGATAGCGACGATACCGAGGACGAGGTGGGCGATGCCTTCGCCGCCGTCGAACCACCACGCGCTGCCGAAAATGCTCGTGTCAGGATTATTCGTAAAGGGCAGGTACGAAAGAATCGCCACGAGAATCAGTACGACGCCGCCGACTTGCAGGAATCCTGCGACCGATAATGGGTTCTTCATTTTGGTTTCCTCCTTGCGGTACTCCCGCATGAATTATGATGACTGCCTGTCTGTTTTACACTACGCAGCAACGCGGGATACGAATTGGTCAGAGGAAAATGAATTTTGCGCGGCGGACAAACCGCAAGAAAAATCCCCACGACTTTGGCGTGGGGATTTTTTGGATTGGCTTGGCTCAAGCCATCACTTTTTCTTCATCACGTTCGCGCGCTTTTTGCGCGGACTTTTTGATTTTGCCGCGTTCTTCATTGTTCAAAATCTTTTTTCGCAAACGAATGTTGCGCGGCGTCACTTCCATGAGTTCGTCATCGGCAATGTATTCAATCGCGTCGTCCAGCGACATGTTGCGCGGCGGTGTCAATTGAACCGCAATGTCCGCGTTCGAGGAGCGCATATTCGTCAAATGTTTTTTCTTGGCGACATTCACCACCACATCTTCTTCGCGCGGGTTCTCGCCGACAATCATTCCTTCGTACACGTCCGTACCGGGTCCGATAAACAAAATACCGCGTCCCTCTGCGTTGCTCAAGCCGAACGTCGTCGCCGTGCCGGCTTCGTGCGCGACGAGGGAACCGTGTGTGCGCGTGGCAATTTCGCCGGAAAGCGGATGATACCCCGCGAACAACGCGTGCATGATGCCCGTGCCGCGCGTCGCCGTAAGAAATTTGCTGCGAAAACCGAGCAACCCGCGCGTCGGAACACGATAGCGCAAATGCGCGATGCCGTCATCGCTGCTGTGCATCTCTGTCAATTGTCCGCGCCGCGTCCCAAGCATTTCCATCACGCTGCCCATTGAATCTTGCGCGACTTCGATATACACATCTTCGTACGGTTCCAACAATTGTCCTTCGTCGCTCTTGTGAAAAATTACTTCGGGTTTCGCAACCTGAAATTCGTATCCTTCGCGGCGCATCGTTTCAATCAAAATGGCGAGATGCAATTCGCCGCGCCCGCTCACGATAAACGTGTCCGCGCTTTCCGTTTCGTCAACGGTGAGCGAAACATTGTGTTCCAATTCTTTGAACAAGCGCTCGCGCAATTTGCGCGAGGTGCTGTATTGTCCTTCGCGCCCGCCGAACGGAGAGGTGTTGACGGCAAAGGTCATTCGTACGGTCGGGGCTTCGACGCGAATGGGCGGCAATGCTTTTGGCTCGAACGCGTCGGCGATGGTCTCGCCGATATACACTTCGGGAATTCCCGTAATCGCGACGATTTCACCGGCTTCCGCTTCGTCAACGGGAATGCGGTCCAATCCTTGATGAATAAAGACTTCGGCGATTTTGTTTTTCTCCATGACGCCGTGAACATCAATGCGCGTCACTTCTTGCCCCTTGCGAATTTTTCCCGAAAACACGCGCCCAATCGCAATACGTCCTTTGTAATCATCGTACGCCAGCGTCGTCACCAACATTTGCAGTGGGTCATTCGGCGCGATTTTTGGCGCGGGGATATATTCGACAATCGTTTCAAACAACGGCTGCAAATCGTTCGGCACAATTTCGCCATGCGCGTTTTTGAATGCGCGCTGCGCGAGATGCGGGTCGAGCGTTGCGCGTCCCGTCAGCGCGTCGGTGTACACAATCGGAAATTCGGCTTGTTCGTCCGTCGCGCCGAGGTCAATAAACAAATCGAACGTCGCATTCGCCACATGATTCAATCGCGCGTTCGGACGGTCCACCTTGTTGATGACGACAATTGCTTTGTGTCCCAACTCGAGCGCTTTACGCAAAACAAAACGCGTTTGTGGCATCGGACCATCTACCGCGTCGACGAGAAGCAAAACGCCGTCCGCCATATTCAAGACGCGTTCCACTTCGCCCCCAAAGTCGGCATGACCGGGCGTGTCAATGATATTGATTTTGATGTTGTGATACGTGATCGCGGTGTTCTTTGCCAGAATCGTGATGCCGCGTTCGCGTTCCAAATCGTTCGAGTCCATCACGCGTTCCTGGACAACTTGATTGTCGCGAAAAATGTGCGATTGTTTCAACATCGCGTCGACGAGCGTGGTCTTGCCGTGGTCAACGTGCGCGATGATGGCGATATTGCGAATGTCGTTTCGAGTATTCATTTCAGATTACAGAGCACAGATAACAGATGACAGACGCGCAGTCTGCGTTCTGTAGTCCGGGTTCTCCTGTCTGCTTCCAGACAAACAAAAACCTCGGCGGCAGCCGAGGGCATCATGCCCGCAAACGGCGCGGGCTTTACTGTGCAAACATTATATCAGTGACGCGGTGCGTTACAAAATTACTCGCGGCACGCGAAACTCATTGCCCGCGACGCGGATGGGCAAGCGGCGGCAATGTTTCCAACATCGCGCGTCGGGTGAATTTTCATCGCTCGAAAAATTACTCTGAAGGCGGTGGCGTTGCGGTTGGCGGTTGCGGCGTCCCTTTTTTCGGAACGGGCGTCGGTTTTACGTCAAAAAATTTTTCCAACACCTTGCGAAAAATCGGCGCAGCAACTTTTGAACCTTCGCCGCCGTTCTCCACCATCACGCACACGGCGATTTGCGGATTTTCGAATGGGGCAAAACCGCCGAACCACGCGTGCGGGTCATTGTTGCCCGGCACTTGGGACGTGCCCGTTTTGCCCGCGCTGCTGACGGGAAATTTTTCAAAGTTGAACGCGGCTGTTCCATCTTTCGACGATGTGACACCGCGCATCGCTTCGCGCACAATTTGCAACGTGTCCGCGCTCACGGGCAAATCGCCGCGCGTTTGCGGCGCAATCGTTTCTTCGGTGCCGTTCACAAAATCTTGAATTTTTGCAATGAGATTCGGACGCCACAACGTTCCGCCATTCGCCACTGCCGCAACAAAATCAACCACTTGCAGCGGCGAGACCAAAAAGGTATCTTGTCCAATCGCCGTGTCCGTGCTGTCTGTCGGCTGCCACGCTTGTTTCGTCGGGTCGGGAACATTGCCCGCGCTTTCCTCAAGCCCAATGCCCGTTTCGGAACCGAGTCCGAACGCGTAACAAAAATTCGTGAGCAGCATCGCGTCTTTGCTGTGTAGAATCAATCCCGTTTCATAGTACGCAATGTCACACGACTGGGTGAGCGCGTTCTTTAAGGTAATGTTGCCGTGCGTTTTGCCGTACGCATTGATCCAACACGCTTTCGGATAACCGATGCCTTTCCAAATTCCCGTGCAGCGAAAGGGCGTGTGCTGCGAGAGCCCGCCGCGTTCAATCGCCGCGGCGGTCGTAATAATTTTTTGCACCGAGCCGTGCGGATACGCGCCTTGCGTCGCGCGATTCAGCATGATTTTTTGCGGACTGGTCAAGTACGTTTGGCGTTCTTGATTGCGCTCGCGGTCCACGAACGCGTTGGAATCGAAACCCGGATTGCTGTACATGCCGAGAATGTTTCCGTTGCGAACGTCCATCACGACGATGCTGCCGCGTTTTGCGCCGATGAGGGTGGCGAGATGTTTTTGTAATTCGCCGTCGAGGGTCGAGTAGATGCTCGAACTTTGTTCCGCCGCGCGTTCAGCAATCACCGCCGCTTGTTTGCCGTCCGTGTCGAGGGCGACAAGATTTCCGCCGCGTCCGCCCGAGAGATATGTTTCACCAAGCTGTTCCAGTCCCGCGCGCCCAAATGTTTCGCCTTCGCGATAGCCCTGCGCGTAGAGGTCGTTCAATTCTTCAGCAGTAATTTGTCCGACGTATCCCGCGACGTGTCCCGCCGCCGCGCCGAGTGGATATTGCCGCGCATCCAATTCTTCAATCACAATGCCGGGGAGGGTCAACGCGTCC
Organism: uncultured Chloroflexota bacterium; assembly: GCA_937870825.1. Taxonomy (GTDB): domain Bacteria; phylum Chloroflexota; class Anaerolineae; order UBA4142; family SHND01; genus SHND01. Next base: position 51,617 of record CALMZO010000069.1, read on the forward strand.
GCGTACTCTTGCGCGAGTTCTTGCGAAATGGTTTGAATGGGAATTTTCCATTCGGCGTTTTGTCCCGCGTAGCGTTTTTTGATGTCGGCTTGGGCGAGTCCCAAAATCGGTTCGAGCGCGGCGAGAACTTGGGCTTCGGATTTTTGGCGACGCATTTCGGCGGGCCACACATTCACTACAATCGCCTTGACGCCAATCGCAATCGGCGCGCCGTTGCGGTCGTACACATTGCCGCGCGTGGATTTTGTCACGAACAATTTCAGACGGTTGTTGTTTTCGAGTTCTTTGAAAATCAAACGCGGCGACCAAACGATGCCCCACTTGCCGCCTTCGCGCACGAGCGAAAACACATTGTCTTGTTCAATCGTGCCGAGCAGCGCGGTTTCGTATTTCACATGAAATTGCGCGGTGGCGGTTGCGCCTTCGGCGACAATGTTGGTCAAGGTGGGAGTAATTTTTGTAATCGTCGCCTCGCGCACAATGTCGCTATAACGCGTGACGAAATCGGTCTGCGAAATTTTTGTCTGTGTCACGGGCGCAAGCGTGGCATACATGGCGGGAAAATTGTTTTTGCTCCACGCCTCAAAAAAAATGCGCGCGGTGACGTCGGCGGTTTGCGGTGCAGGCGTAGCCGTTGCGCGCGGGGCGGGTGTGGCAGCGGGCAGTTCGGCAGGGGGCGGGGCGACATCGCACGCGTCGAGTACGACGGCGACTCCACCCAACGCGATGAGTTTGAAAAAGGCGCGGCGCGACAATTGAAACAGCGTTTGGTCGTACATGGATGAATGGTTGTGGGAAAGCGGAACGAGGCGGAGCGACGCGGGCAGGCATGTTGCGATGGTTCATCGCGCGGCGACAAACTCAAACGCAGAACGATTATAGCAAACACGCGCGCGGGGGACAAATGCGCGGATTATGCGGCGGGCGCGAGCTCGGGTTCGCGCAATTGGTCGGTAAACTGCAAGAGCAGGTTCACGCTGTGCTGGAGGATGCGCAGCATTTCTTGCTGCCGCCCGTTTAACGCGCCAATGTCCTCATCCATAAGCATTTCCAGATAACCGCGCAGGTAGGTCATGGGTGTGCTGAGTTCGTGAAGAACCTGCGCGCGCGGGACGAGCGGGGAATGCTGATGCGGATGGGTAATGGGAAAGACCCAGTACAACAACAACACTTGACCGGGGGTATCAAGCGCGAGGAGGTTGATCCTCAAATCGTAATTTTGTTGTTCGCGTGTGGAACGCGTGATGGTTTCAGATTCCCAGTGTTTGAGTGACCCATCCAACAGACGTTGTAGAATTTCAGGAATGTGTTCCAGCTCCGGCGCGATCGTAAACAAGGTATTCCCGACTAACGGACTGCGCGATTCCAAAAATAAATTTGAACTGTGTTCAAGGATCCGCAAATTGGCGTCCGCTAACGCATACATGCTCGATGGAGGATTCATTGATGCAATACTCATACCTTGGGGTTATAGGGCCCGGGGTGGCTGTTATCCCATTTCGCAAAACGAGAACGCGCGCGGTTTAAAAAAGGGATGTCCTTTTTGAATGTACCAAAAATGGATTAGGAATTGCATTAAGGGGCGCGGGGCAGGACACCGCTTGCACAGTGTTCGCGCGAGTGCGCGCGTTTTCGCTGCGTTTGCGCAATTTTATCTAGAGACGAAACGATATCCGATCCCGCGTTCGGTGAGAAGATAGATGGGCGAGCCGGGGTCAACCTCAATTTTCTGACGCACATGTCGAATATGCACGCGGAGAGCGTCTTCGAATACGTCCTGTTGGGGCCAAAGACGGCGCAGGATGAATTCGGTGGCTACAGTATGTCCCGCATTCCGCATCAACAGATACAAAAGTTTGCTTTCGGTCGGTGTGAGTTCCACGTTTTCGTCGTCGACCCGCGCGCGCTGGTTTGCAAAATCAATCGAAAGGCGCTTGTCAATTTTAATTTCTGCCGCGAGCGTGTACTTGAAATCGCCGATGCGCCGCAGCACGCGCTGGGTGCGCGCCAACAGTTCGCGCGGACTGAACGGCTTTGTCACATAGTCTTCGGCATATTGCTCGATGCCTTCGACGACCACATCTTCTGTTCCGGTAGCCGTCAAAATGATGATAGGCAAATCGGAAAAACTCTGCACCGCGCGGCAAAATTCGAAACCCGTCATGCCGGGCATTTCCAAATCCACGATGGCAAGGTGAGGCAAGCCGCGTTCGCGAATGAGATTCAATCCCTCGTTGCCGCTGGCAGCTGTCCAAACTTCATATCCTGCCAATTCGAATTTGAGACGGATGAGATTCCGAATGACGGGGTCGTCGTCCACCGTCAAAATTCGTTGAGGCGTCGCGGCTTCTTGAAAGTGACTGGACATCATTGCTATTTTCCATCAAACCAGGTACGAATGCAACACACAGCGAGCAGACACAATCCATCTATACAACAATCTGAGGAGCTTTGCAAGTGGGATTTGGGAAAAAAGTTGCCCAACCCCAATTTTGTTTTCCAATAGCCATTTGACATTTCTCTTTGTCTGGCATAGGATGCGGTTCACATTATGAACCAACGTTTCAAACATGCCCGCTGAAGCCTATCCCGGCACGCAAGCCGTCCGCCGCGCGGTGCTTGTGTTGAAAGCGTTCACCGACGCGCAGCCCGAACTGGGGTTGTCCGCGCTCGCGCGCGTTGTCGGCTTGAACAAGGCGACGACGTACCGCTTGCTCACGGTTTTGGAAAGTGAAGGACTTGTCGTGAAATCGGGCGCGCGCGAACAATATCGCTTGGGTCCTGAACTCATCGCGCTGGGCGTGCGCGCGATGCGTTCGAGCGATGTGCGCGCCGTGAGTCGCCCCGAACTGGAAACGCTCGCGCGCGAAACGGGCGAAACGGCGACGCTCGAAGTTCTCGCGGGCAGCGATGTGTTGATTCTCGACGAAGTGATGGGTTCGCATCTCGTCAGCGCGACGCATTGGGTTGGCACGCGCTGGCATGCCTACGCGACCTCGACAGGCAAAGTGATGCTCGCGCATTTGCCGCCCGCGCGATTGCGCGATGTCTTGCCCGCGCGGCTTGTGCTGTCAGGACGGGGGACGCGGACGCGCGCCGATTTTTACAACGAATTGGAAAAAATTCGCGCGCAAGGTTTTGCCACCAACGTCGAAGAATTGGAAAGCGGATTCGCCGCCGTCGGCGCGCCAATTTTTAATCACGACGCGCAAGTCATTGCCGCCATCAGCAGCGGCGGACCGCGCACGCGTTTCACCGACAAAGTGATTAAACAACTCGCGCCGCGCGTGAAACAAGCCGCCGCGCGCATTTCGCAGCAGTTGGGTTATCGCTAATTTTTCTCCTCACCCCCAACCCCTCTCCTCGAAATTCGGAAACCCAAATTTTGAGGAGAGGGGAGAAAACGCACCGCCCCCTCTCCCGAAAAATTCGTAGAATTTTTTGGGAGAGGGGGCTGGGGGGTGAGGTATATTGGTTATGATTCTTCCCGGAACTCCTTTTCATCCACGCACCTCCGCGCTCTGTCAGCCGCACAATTGGCGGCGGTGGGGCAAATATATTGTCGCGGGTTCGTACGAACTTTCCCCCGAACGCGAATACTGGGCAATTCGCAATTCTGCCGCGCTGCTCGATACGTCGCCGTTGTACAAATATGTCGTTCAAGGCAAAGACGCCGCGCGTGTGGTGAATCGCATCATCACGCGCGATGTTGCAAAATGCGCGGTGGGGCAGGTGTTGTACACGACGTGGTGCAACGAAGACGGCAAAGTGATTGACGACGGCACCGTGCAGCGTCGCGACGAAAATGTTTTTTTTCTCACCTCCGCCGACCCGAACTATCGCTGGTTCTGCGAAAACGCGAATGGCTTTCAAGTTTCGATTCAAGATGTTTCCGACA
>CALMZO010000070.1 GCA_937870825.1 uncultured Chloroflexota bacterium
ACGCGTGACCCATTCCGTTACGCGTTCAGGCGTTGGGTAATAACCTGCTTTGGCAATCGAAGCCAATCGAGCCATGCCATTTCCTCCTCTCGCGTGCGGTCATTGAATTTGACCGTCGAGTAAACCGTGTTCGATGACATTCATCCAATAATCGAGCACAGTCAGCACGCGCCATCCGCCGCAGCCCTGTGTCTTGAGCGGGACAATCGCGCGTTCTTTGCGAACGATAATTTCATCGTCTTCCTCATCTGATTCATCGCGCCGTTTGAAGCGTACGCGCGTTCCGACTTTCCACAAGTAATCGGTCCACTCGGGCGCGAGCGGAAGCGGCATTGCTTTGTTCAGCATTGCGTAAAACAAGCGCAATGGAATTTGTTCTGGCGACGCGCTCAAGAGATAAAAGCAATCTTGCCCCGGCTGCATTTGAATCAGCGATGCTTGTGGATGCAAGAGCGCGAGCGAATGTAAGCGCGTCATTGCCAACGGCTGCTCGAATCGCAAATAGGATGTTTCGCGTTTGAAGCGAATCAACGTTTGATTGATTTCTAACGCGCCGTTGCCAGCGAGCGACGCCCACAACGAACGAACCGCCTGCTGCGGACCTGCGGTGTAGAGGAAAACGACGTCGTCCATGTTGTCCACCGCGTAGCCGAGACACGCCGCTTGAATCCCTTGAAACGAAACCGAGCCGCAATGTTGCGGCTCGTGTCCCGGAACGCTTACCATTTCATCAGACCTGTTCATCAATTCGTCCTCTGTGACGTTCTGCATTTCTTTTTGAAATTCATCAATGTCCTCCTCTCTATGCGCGCATCGCCTCAATCACGAGTTCAACCTTCATCTCGCGCGCAAGCAGTTTTCCCAATTCCATCGCGCTCTCGTACGTCGCGCAAGTATGCGTCTCAATATCGCTGCCATCATCATCACACAGCGCGACAACCCATTCGGGAATTTCATCGCCAATGTCCGCGCTGATGCCGCCGCTGTAGGGTCCGTCAACGATGATGCACATTACTTCTTGCAAGTCGATGCTTCCTTCCACTTCATTCTCCTTTGCCCAATTTGATGCTCCGCACTCATTAACCTTCATCTTCACATTGCAGATCACCGTGCTGGAGCAACTCGCAATTGGGAATTCATCAACCGCATTAATTTGTAGCCTTATAAAAGGGAATGCCACGCAAACACTTTTATTAGTGCTTCCGTGGCATTCCCTCTTTTGTAAAGTATTGAGTTATTGTTTGGTGATGGTTTTCCCTCTGCCCACTCAACTAACAACTGGTCGCATGTTTTACCATGTGCCTTGTTTTTTCATGCGCTCGATCACTCGATAACAGTTGTGCGGTGGCAATTTGTCATCAAGGGCAAATTGCCTTTGCAAACTTTCACCCAACTCGTTGTGCCTGCGTGCATCATCTCTAAATTCTGCTAACCATTCTACAAGAGCAAGTTCCCTCCACAACCGAGCAACCGATAACACGGACTGGAATTGACCAACACAACTATCGAAGTGGTCCTTGGCTTCTTCCAGATCAAATTTGATCCGTGCAGAAACACCTCGCCAGGCACTGATAGCTACCTCATCATAGTGGCGCAAAGGTCCTTGAGGAAGCTGCTCCCAGAATGACTCGGCTCTATTCAGAAGCTCATCCGCTTCAAGCAAATCGTCATTGGATTGCCAATCTGGATCGGTGCCATCATCTGTGTTCAAATTGGAACCAACAATGTCAATGTTGTTGCCACCCAAGGAAAGATAGGTTGTGGCAATTTCAGCTGAAGCCTCTTGTAACTCTTGGTAGATCGCTAGTGCTTTCAGATAACCACGCTTTGCCTCCTTGAAATTCCCCCCACGCCGATAAATATGTGCCAGCTCATACTCAATTGAAGCTTGCAACCATCTATCTTCTATTGAGGTGTTTAGTGCCATTGTCCGTTGGACGATGGCATTCGCTTCGTCCAACTCATTGCGTTCTCGATGAATGTGACTGATAAGTGTAAGGGCACACCGACCAATCAGTCGAGCATTGTGATTCTCAACAGCAAAGTCCAGTGTCAAGTGTGCCAAGCGCAGAACCTCGTCCCAACGACACCACTGGCGCAGCCAATAACCTAGACCTTCTGCTCCCGCAAAGATTTCCGCGGCTTTGGGACAATACACAGATCGTGCTTTTAGATGCTTTTCAATATTTGCCAAGACATTTGTAATGTCATCTTCCAATTGGGGATTATTGTGCAGTTCGTCGAAAGTGGTCTTGGCAGCCCGACGCTGTACCCCAACAGGATAGCTGTCCCACCAACGATTCTCCCCCTCGGGTGCGAAGAGACTTCCTTGTGGATCGTTTCGTAAGACAAAGCGCGCAAAATCTTGGGCCAACTCGTGCGCGCTGATTCTAGAATCGTCGAATGATGCTCTTTCAAAAAATGAAATATTCTCAAGCTTGGTAAAAGCAGTGTCAAGCTGATCTTCATTGACATCTGCAACCTGCCCTAAATCTTTGAAAGTGACAGTGCGACTAAAAAATGCCTTTGCCATAAGCACCCGTTTATCGGATTCGCTTAGGATGGTTTGCCACGCGGTGCCAATGATATTGGCAAATATCTCTTCTGCTTCTGGGGCCGCTTCTATAAGACTGTCCAGCACGCGAGATAGTGTCAAGCCCTTAGTGGCTCCCTGGTCGGCTACACCTAATGCCGCAAGGATTGCTTTCGGGTTATTGCCTGTGAGCCTTGGCAATCGCTGCAAATCCTCTAAGGTGAAGCGATTGTTCGGCATTCGTCGCGCGTCCAAGTAGTCACGAATCAGTTTATCAGATTGATCCGGGAGCAAACCTCCCAAAGGTATCGTCAAATGAGGAATGTCAACAAATTCAAGGCGATGGCGCGAACTTATCAGAACTGCGCTGGAGCCATGCAGTTCGCTGAAAAATTTCAAGATTTCACGACGATTTTCGTGTGGGAATACCGTCTCAAAGTTATCCAACAAGACAAGGATTTGCTTAGATTCAAGTACTTCTTTAACTTTCGGCGTCAATTGTTCGCCAGTGTATACGCCCAGCTGCACTTCTTTCTCGAAGAGGTTGAAGGTATCTCCAATGACACGCAATATATCAAGCAAATTCGGTGATTGATTGGGATAATCTAAAGTTGAAATCCATATGACACCATCGTATGGCCAACGTAATGGGCAATCTACTCCGTATGTGAACAATTCGCCAACTTTGAGTTGAAGTGTTGTCTTGCCGTTACCGCCGAAACCCCAAAGTACCGCGATAGGTTTCGGTTGATAGTCTGCCCACTTATTAGAGTCTGCCCATTCAATCAATTCTTCTATTTCGATCTGACGGCCCAAAAAACTCCCCCACAAACGACCACGTAACGGAGGGAACTTGGCACCCTTTTTGACCTGTTTATAAAGGTCTTCCAATTCTATTTTCTCGCATGTAGATGCCAGCAGCTCACCCGGATGTGCATAGTCAGTATGATTCAGCCATTTTACAATCCACTGACGTGGCTTCCTCACTGTTTTGAACATCCATTTAGCGTAAGCCTTCACGCGGTAAGAATCCTTGATTGGATTTCCTGACATATCTCGCCGAATTGTTCTCTCATTGTAGTGAATTTCATTGGCAAGTGCCTGACGCGCTTCCGCTTCGGTACCAACGCGATCGGCGTATTCTTCAATCGCCTCTCCCAGCATTCTTCCTGCTTCACTCCAATTTGGTCTATGTTGTCTCGTCATTTCAGCACCCCGTCCCAAATCGCGAAATTACGCGGGATTGACTTCGCCTATTGACCTGCAAATCCTGCAAGATGCCATGATTATATCAGAGATAATTTGGCAGCTGTGACATACAAAGGGATCAGATATTAAAACCGATATTGCAAAGATGTCCACGAATGTCCACAAAAGCTCTTGTGTTGCCAAACGCGGGTTGTAGGATGAATCCAAGTGAAAGGAGCCCGCTCTTATGTCTTGGATACTCATCAAAATTCTCTCCGATCTATTGGCATCGAGCAATGTGATCATTGCCAAAGTAATGCTTTCAAATCATGTGTCCGAAAGGCGGCTTTACATTCTCAGTGTGATGATAGTTTCGACACCTTTCGCGATACTCGGATTGATCGAGTTGGCGAATTCGACACAGATAATTGACGTGTTGATTGCGTTGATAGTAGGCATGTCATATATTGCCTCCGGACATTTTTACTATCGGGCGATATCCGAGGGTCAACCCTCCCGGTTGAGCATGCTCTTCCGGCTAGGCTCAGTTTTCACACTTATCCTGAGCATAATAATACTTCAAGAGAGCCTAACAATAGACCAATACTTTGGTTTTGCTCTCTCCTTCCTAGGAGGAACTATAATTCTCACTGAGCGCTCATGGAAGAATTTGGGATCAGACCAAAGTTCACATTATGCGTTGGCTTCCGCCCTTTGCGGCGCATTGAGTACTGCACTCACTGTTTATCTTTTGCGTCAGGGATATTCAGTTTGGCAAACATTCACAATCACACGTGTAGGCGTGATCATAGGAACAATAGTGCTCTTAACACCCAATGGCACCTGGACAGCTGTGAAGATGATTTTGAATCTGCGGCGCCTATACAGTGGCACGTTATTGAGCGAACAAATTATCCGACTGATTTCCTTGTATCTGCAGACTATATCAGTCTACCAAATAGGCTCGGCTACGCTCGTAGCAGTGCTATCAGGCTTTATGCCACTCTATGTATGGCTGATTGGTGCTGTGAGCAAACAGGAGCCAATTAAGGACGACAAACTTACAAGCCGTTTGCTGTCACTTCTGGCGTTCGTGATTAGCTCCTACCTAATGGCTCGCTAGTCCGGTGTTCAACCGCCTGTACACAATGGAGCAGCGCAGAAAACCCGAGCCACCATAGACAACAGGGTAGATCTCAACCAAATATTGAACGCCTCGCGCTTTGCGCGAGGCGTTCAATATTTGGCAATTCACTTTTCGTTTCTATGCTTGATCTATCCCAAACGGCGAAATCGGAAACACCCGCGCGTGCATCAATGCCACTGCTTTTCGCAGCTCGCTTTCGGGTGCGAACAGATTGATCCAGTCAATCAACGGATACACCGGAAGTTCGTTCAATAACGATTTCATTTCGTCACATCGGAACGTCCAGATGACCGCCGCGCGTATTGCAGGTAATTTCGCGTCGTTCGATTCGGGTTCGATTTGAAACGCCCAGCCCGCGCGATTCAACTCGGCAAGTTGCAAAAAGAA
>CALMZO010000071.1 GCA_937870825.1 uncultured Chloroflexota bacterium
ATAACAGGTTGCTTGCCGCGCAAGAGGATACGCAAACATTCTTGTTCCATCGGCGTATGAAAGCCGCCAATGACGGGGACGTTTGCCTCGCGCAGTTCTACCGCGAGGTCGTAGGTTTTGAGAATGAGATTACCGGGGCAGCGATTGGAGCAAAAGAGGGCAAGAGGGTTTGTGTTGAGCAGGTCGAGATTGCCGACAAAGCAAAGTTGTTTGGGCACGGCGCGTCCGAGAAAAGTTTCGAGTGAATGGGGATAACGCGGGTCGGCGTTGGCAAGAGTGGCAACATCCATTGTCGAGTCATGATGCAACCGCGCGTGCATGTGCGATTTCACGTCGCGCGATAGGACGTATATCCGACGCGTGTAATGAAACAACAGCCACAGGTTCACCATCGAGCGCGTTAAACTCGACTTCGTAGCCCGCGTGATTGCGATGCACCAGCACGACAGTGCCAATGTGACCGCGTTCGAGATGATGTTCGGGTAAATCTATATTCAGAACCACGCGGTCCAATTCATGAATCATTTTCCGCTCTCTTGCAAAGGATGTGGGCTCAAAGCAATCGACTTTTAAAAAGCAAGGCGGCATCTAGCCGCCTTGCGTCAGATTATTACTCGCGCTGCCATGGAAACGGGTCAATTGGTTCAGGTTTGCTCTTGCGATATTCCTCGAACTCTGCCTTGTCTAGCGGATACCATTCGTCATAGGGATAACGACGGTAATATTCGGATAAACGCTCGCGGAAATGCTGAGTTGCAATTGGATTGAGCCGTCCAACGCGTAGTTGTGCGATATTTTTTTCAAGATAGGTGCGTGAAGCGCGAAGGACGGAATGAAAATCAACTGCCATTTTTTCTGAAAACCCAATTTTCGTGTCTATTGGGAGATAAAACCATTTTAGATTTACCTTCGATTGCTTTGTGATCAAGCTCATTGTGCTTTTCGGCGACACAGCATCTTTTGCCATGCCCTCAACTATTTTGAAACGGTCAATTTCGCACAAGGCAATATCATCCACGCGCACCGTATCACAATCTTGTGTGATAACAATTGCCGTAACGGGTCGCATCCCGACAAGCGCGGTAACTTCAGCAGAAGTGGCAACTGCGCCCAGCCAATCACCAGACAGCGTTCCATCATCCGAGACAATTGGCAGTTGCGCCAAGTCAAAATCAATGCGCGGGACTGAACGAAAAATATCGCCCTGTCGGATGGGCTCTTCGGGAGCAAGCAAGTCATAAATCATGCTTCATCGTCCAGCGCTGCCCAGAATTGCGCCTCACGTTCTCGCTCTTGCTGACGGCGTTCTTCCGCTTGATGCAATGTCTTGAGCGCTTGTTTGCGCGCTTCGGCAAGCGAAATCCGTCGCAAGGTTTTCACTTGTACCTGATTTGGATTGGTTGAGGTTTCTAAACCAAATAGGGGACGAATCCGTAACGGCATCGCCCAGCCACAGCTCGAAGCACCGTCGAGCCCCTGTAACAAGACCAAGTCGTCAATGCTAAAAAAATCCAATGAAGAATTTTGTTGCGCCACAATTTGCCATAGTTGGGCATAGAGAACCGGGAATGTGAGTGGCTTGAATTCTGAACTGCGCGCGTCCTCCACCGAATTTGCATCGTCAACTGTCATGTAATTGGCGCTTGCGCCTCGATGAGTGGCAAGTGATAGATGTGATATAGTCATTGGAAACGCTCCTTGAGTGAACCATCAATCATTTTGAAAAAAAGATTGTGGACAACCGTATGCGCACTCCTCAACCACACTTGAAATTCATCAGGCATTGGCGGAATGTTTTCATTCTCGGACTGAACTATCGTCTCCCAAATCAATGCTTCTTGCTCGTGCAAGACACCGCGCGCAAAGCGCAAACTCAAATCGCCTTTTGGATTTGTCGTAGGAAATCCAAAAAGGGCATTGAATTTGCTTGGTAACGCTTGAACGGGTTCGTCCTCAAAAAGTGTTGGCGAGAAATTGATTGTAATTTTCAGCGTGTCCTGCATGAACAGAAAAATATCATTCGTAAATTCAAAGGGTATAGCATCAATGTAGCGAAGTTGTAAACGCGTGATTTTTAGCGCGTTTGCTGCGTCCGGATATGCAGCATGTAGATTGCTCAACAGTTGATGTGCACGCGTCTCAAAATCTTCCCATTCATACGCTTGGGTCTGGTTTAGGGTGACGAGACCAGGACCGATTTGGACGAGGGGCCACTGATTCTCGGCAACCCGAAAGCGATGTTGGACAATATAGCCGAACATCTCATCGGGCATGGACGCTGTAGGCAAGGTTTCGAGAACTGGGTAATCTTGTTCGAGGCGCTCAAAAAGGCGTCCCACCAACACTTTGTATTTGGGGTCAGTGGCGAACCCTGGGGCTTGCTCAAGCAACTTCCACCGTATCTCGAAAATTGCCTCAACCAATGGGGCGTTATTTAGTTTTAGGGGCGGCATCATTTTTGTTCAACGCGGAAGTAAGGGTGATTTGTACAACATTGTATTACAAACTGTCGCGCAAGTAAATTGGTTTCTCACTCCTCTTCCTCTCCCCCATCCTTCCCCATCCGATATTTGATGTCATAGTTGATGATGAAATCCAACTCCTCGTCCGTGAACCCGTAATGCTGCGCGAGCACGCGGTCTATTTGGTCTATGATGGGTTTCGAGTACTTGGGATAAAACTCGTCATAGATGACCTTGCCCGTCGCTTGATAGTACGCCTCTTTGCGGTACTTGTTTTTCTTTAAATCCGTCATCAACTTATCGGTAAGTTCTGTCAATCTTTTTTTTGTTCCATCCAACATACTGTCCAAGCCCAGTGGAAAATTTTGAATCTCGCGCAAATTCAAGTGACGACAATCCGAGAGCAGAATAAACCACCAATAAAAAAGTGAGCTGTTGAGCACCGCCGCAACGACTGACGCATCTGGTTTGGTTGAAAGATACAATGACTTAACCTGCGTTGAAATCTGTTCGCCCTCGCGCTCATTCCAAAAGTAGGGAATAAAAGTCATGGCGCGAATCCAGTACTGCGGCGCATTGTGAAAGTACACGATGTTGCGCGTGCTTGGTAGCAAATTTTTGCTTAACGGCGCAAAGTGGCTGATGCGTTGACGAACTCTTTTCGCTTGATGTGTCCCCATTTTCGGAATTGCGCCTTCCATCAAGTTATCGGAGACATTTTCAAATGCGAGCAATCCAAAAAGCATGGGACGCGTCTCTGTGTACCAGCGATTATAAAGAGTTGATAGGACTGTTGATTTTTTCGGAGTACCTTTGGATGCAATGAAGATTGTGGCGCGAATGTGTTCAAGTCCATCAAATAATTTTGCAGGTCGGTCATCAAAGTTTGCAAACCAAATGTTGTTACTTAACGAGAGACATTCTTTTTGCAATGGTTTCATCCTATCGGTGCAAACAATCGGCAGTTGCACAATCATTCCCAGTAAACCATTCTCTCGCAAAATATCGTAGCAGCGTTCAATCACATTTGCGTACAAGTTGCCGCAACTCTCGGTGTCGTATCCATTTATCAAGTATTCCTTTTTCACCTTGCTATATTCCACATACGGCGGATTGCCGATAATCACATCAAAGCCGCCGCGCTTGAGAATGCCGTAAAATTCCACGAACCAGTGAAAGGGTTTGTGTGAGGCGAGCCATTGGTTGTAGGGGCGGGGTGACCCCGCCCCCACCGCGACGCCGTATTGTTTCGCAAGATATTGATTGAGTTCGTCGTCCAAGTCTTTGAGCCGCTTGCGTAAATTCTCCTTGTCTGCTGCTGTCACCTCGCCGCCGAGTTCGGTTTGCTGCAAACGAAATTGTTGAAACGCGCGGTCCGCAATCTCGGCGCGTTCGTCAATCTTTTTCATCGTCTCGACATCTTCGGTCGAGAGCATTCGCATTTGTCCCGCTTGCGAAAATTTGATGGCTTGCTCCACCTGCGCGCGCGTGGCAAACCCGACGAGCGTGTTGCCCGCGCGAATGTTGAAATCAATATCCGGCAGCGGTTCGATTTTGTCCGCGCTGTCAATCTGCGCGACGAGTTTGAGAAAGAGACGCAATTTACAAATTTCTATCGCCTCTTCCATAATGTCCACGCCGTAGAGATTGTTGACGATGATGGATTTGTAAATGAAATACGCGCGGTTCGGGTGATGCGCAACGCGCGTGAGAATGTCGCGGAAATTGGGAAATTTTTGGAATTTCGCATTTGAGACCTTCGAGGTTTCCGAAACCTCGAAGGTCTTGGTATCTTCTTCCACAATCGCCTGCATCCGTTCCAAACATGCTTCGTACAACGGTTCAAGAATGTTTAACGCGGCAAAGAGAAACGCGCCCGAACCGCATGTGGGGTCGAGAACGCTGACCGATGTGAGCGCATCCCAAAACGCGCGCAAAACTTTTGGGTCGTCCGCGTTTTGAATCGCGTCTTGGGCGAATTGGCGAATGTTGAGATTGTAGGTGATGAAATCGTTGATGCCCGTGATTTCACCGTTCGCCAGTTTTCGTTTCACCTCAACGTAACGTTGGCGGCGCGCCACCACCTCGCGCCAAATTTCCGTCGGCAGCGCGTATTCAGATGGCGCGGCTTTATTCCAATCGGTGCGTTTGGAAACATCAGCGATGCCTGCGGCGATGTTGGCGGGCAAATCCAACGTCGTACCGTGTTTCACCGCGTCGTAAATGTAGCGGTCGGGGTCGTGTAGGGGCAATTCATGAATTGCCCCTATACGGGCGGCGTCAAAGAGAAACGGCAGAATCGTGTTTTGACTGATATAGCCCGTAATGTCCTCTTTGGTGTAATACGCGCCCATCTGTTTTTGATTGATATATTTTTCAAAAATATATCCAAGCACATCGGGATTGATTTCCTTGTCGTCGCGCAAAGGGCGGTCGTCGAGATGCCATTGATATTCGTCAAAGAACGCGAAAATTTTTTCAAACGCGCTGTCGGCAACCGCAATCGTTTTGCCGTGCAGTGATTCAATGTAATGTTCGGTGAACAAGCCGCCGTTGAGATACGGCACATTGCCGAGCAAGCGGTTCGTCGCGTCGTCGCGTTTCTTTTGCGCGAACCCTTTGAAAAACAGCGGCAGCAAAAATTCGCGATAAAACTTGTCCTTGCCGCGCTTTTTGCTCTCACGCAGGCGATTGCGTAAATAGTTTATGTCGCCATTCAGAAAACCTTTTTTCTGCACAAAGTAAATAAACATCAAACGATTCAGCATGACCGACGCGTACCATTTGGCGAGTTCCTCATCGGGAATCCCTTCCACCATCTTCAAAAAGCGGTCATGCTCGGTCTTGAAGCGGTCGTAAAACTTTTTCGTGATGCGTTCCACATCAAAGCCCGTACGCACACGGGTCACGACATCAAAAAGCCCAATGCCTTGTTCCTCTTCCGCGAGTGTAAAAACGAGCGCGTCCAATTTTTGAATCAGCAAGTCACCTGATTGGGATTTATGCCAAGTTTGTTCGCGCGACGCAAGTGGTTTGCCCTGTTCGCGTTTCACCCACTGCCACACTTGCGTCGTTTGCGCGCGGTCTGTGTAAATGACCAAATGTTCGCGCACGAGTTTTGCGACGCGCTGTTCGATTTGGCGGCGCACGTTGTACGGCGGAATCTGTCCGTCGGACGCGGCGCATTGATATGCCACCATGCCGCGCTTTTCGGCAATCGCGTTCAGTGTGAACGCTTGTCCCTCGACTTGAATCGGCAGGGTTTGACGATGCTGTTCCCAACCGAGTTGGTCGGTAAAGAGGTTTTTGAAATCAAACTGCTTGAGATAGTCGCGCGTGCGAGTGGGGTTGAGGTTCATGGAGTTGTCAATCCTAACGAACAAATAATTTGCGGTTCTTGCGCGGCTCGCGCTTCGGTTTCATCCACGATGCACAAGCGGTCTTGTTCGCGTAACGCAATCACGAGTTCCACCAACTGCTGGTCGTCAATCCCCGCGCGCAGTTGGCGATTCAGCGTGTCGCGCGCGGATTCGCGCAAGGGATACTTATACAAATCATCAATCGCGCGGCGCAGTTCGGGTGTGTCGAATAATGTCCCTCGCATTTCATCGGCATAGCGCATGAGGCGCGTGTAGGTTTTCGCGCGTGCAGAGGATGGTCGTCCCAATTGTCCGCCGACAGTTTTTTCTTCTTTCAAGATTGTTTTGACGCCTTGTTCAACCAATTCAAAATGATTGTCGGCGCGTGGGACAGCAGGCGTATCAGGTTCGCATTTCGCCGCGTTGAGAATGGTGAATTGCGATTCCGTAATTGGATTGCCCTGTTCGTCCACCCACGCCAGCGCGTCGTTCCCTTCGGAGGTGCGGAGATAGACGAGGACGCCGTTCGCGCCAGAAACCTTTGAGGTCTCGGACACCTCGAAGGTTTTGGCGGAATACGCCACATGCGGCAGCTCGGGAATTGTTTTCTTTAGCTCGGGATTTTCTTGAACGGCGTTCTGCCAAATCTGATACGCATACGATGCCAAGTCCACTTCGGTATCGTCGTCACCGTCAAGGATGCCCGACTTTTCGTTATAGAGATTCACAATCGGTTGGTCGGCGCGTTCGTCCTCAAAAAACATTTCGTCCGTGCCAATCACTTCGGCATTTTGCGCGAGACGTTGGCGCACGCGCGAACGCAAGCGAATAATTTTTTCAACGCCTTCAGCGGGCAAGAACGAATAACATAGAATCGTTGCGGCTTGCTGCCCCAAGCGGTCTACGCGCCCTGCGCGCTGAATAAGACGAATAATCGCCCATGGCAAATCGTAATTGACGACGATGTTCGCATCCTGTAAATTTTGCCCTTCGCTCAATACATCCGTCGCAATCAAGACGCGCAATTCCTCATCGGGTTTGATGTTGTCGCGCTTGTCATTGCTAATGGGGCTAAAGCGCCACGCGAGCGCGGTGGGGTCGGCAGATTGTCCCGTGACGCCTTCCAATTGCTGCACGCCGCGCGCTTGCAATTGTTCGGTCAAATACTCTACCGTGTCAGCGAATTGCGTAAAGACAAGCACCTTGTCGTTCGGATGTTTTTTGGTGAGCAGTTTGTGCAGCGCGTCGAGTTTGGTGTCTGCGGCAGCATTCCATGTGCCTGCTTGAGTGAGAATTTGCGTCAACGCGTGCGCGTCCGCCATTAAATTGGCTGCGAGTTGTTTGTCAAAGAGCGCGGGACGAATCCATTTGAAACGCCGTTTGTATTCCTTTTCAAGAGTTTGATAGAGTTGCTCGGCGCGCCTGCGAAACTGCTGTTCGCTTCGCAGATTCCAATCTTCCAGTGTCTCGGCAGTTTCGTTCTCTTCTGCATCGTCAAACCAATCCACGGCACTTGTGCTCGCCTCGACATCTTGGTCGTTGTTGCGCGCGTCGAGCATCGCGGCATCTTGCTGTCCAATTGGCAGAGGTTTTTTGTTTTCGATGGCGTACAGAAAAATATAGTTCCGTAAAATGTGCCGTTCGAGTGATTTTATCAAGACCTCGCCGCTGCTCTCTAGACGTTTAAACAAATTCGTGCGCGTAAAACCCATCAGTCGTTTGCCTGCGCGCGAGAGGTCGGCAAGTACTGCCTCTTCTTGCGCGGTGGGTTTCACGATTGGCGGGTCGGCATAGTTGCCCAAGCCATAACGCGGCAAATGCAACGCGTTAATGACACTCACTACCTCATCGGAATAAAGGCGCGCATATTGGTCGTCCACTGTGAATTTGACGGTGATTGGTTTGCGCGTGGGAAAGTACGAACGCATCCCATTTTCCAATTCGAGATATTTTCGTCCGCGTTCATCCGTCAACGCATAGTTGTCGAGGATGAAACTGCGCGTGCGCCGCACCAAAAAGAGACGCATCAACTCGCGCCAATCGTCCGCGTAAAAACTTTTTTCAAACGCAGCGAGCGTGCGCGGTCCTGCCTGATGCCGCAGGTTAAATTCAATCTCTCCGATTTCATTCAACAACCGTTCGGGACGAATGCCCAAGTCTTTGTCTTCGGGGACAAACAATCGCAGTTGATTGGAGAGGTCAACATACTCTTTGTTGTACGGTGTTGCCGAAAGCAGAATGCACTTGCTGTCATTCTTGTCAATGTACTCTTGAATCTGTTTGTAGCGTTTGCCTTCGCGGTTGCGAAGATTGTGACTCTCGTCAATGATGACAAGACGATAACGACGTAAATCGGGCAGTTCATGCTGCGCGCGCGTTACTGACATCACTTTGGCGTGCAGGCGATATTTATCGCGATAGTCCTCCCACATCTTGACCAAATTCTTGGGGCACAGAATTAACGTGTCATATCCGTAATCGTCGTCAAAGATGCGCGCGAGTGTGGTCGCCATGCGCGTCTTGCCAAAACCGACAACATCGCCCAAGAGAACCCCTTCGCGTTTGTTGACGTGATGTGCGGCGATTTTCACAGCGGCGGCTTGAAATTCGGTTAGCGTGCCTTTCAAATCATTGGGGATGCGAAACTCTGCGAGACCTGCGCGCGCTTCTTGCGAGAGGTGATAGGCGATGTTGATATAGATGTGGTACGGCGGAAGCGTTTCCGCGCGCGCCCAACTCTCGTCAATGATGGCGGCGAGTTCGTCCGTAATGTCCACACACCATCGGTCACTCCAACGGTCGTTGAACCATTTGGCGAGTTTGTTTGCCGCATCGCCGTCCAACACATCAATATTCAATTCGCCTTGTTTGGCAAGGCCTGCGAACGTGAGATTGCTGCTGCCGAGATAGCCGATGATTGGATTAATCGGGTCGGTGCGAAAGAGGAGATACAGCTTGGCGTGGAGTTGATGCTTGAGAAAAAGTTTGACGACAACTTTTTTCGCGCGTAATTGCGCCGCAAGTTGGCGCAACGCGGCTTCATCTTGATTCGTTGGGATACCAAGTGTCAGTTGTTCTCGGAACTCTTGTGCGAGTTTGCGCTTGAGTTGGATCACTCGCGCATTGTCCAGTCCTTCATCTTGCGCAGTGAGACTCAATGCCGCGCGCAATTCGTCTTGGGGCGCTTGCTGCATGCCTACCAGCAAACGGACGCATTTCCCATCGCCGCCATCCCAATCGTCAATCAGACCTCCGAGCGACTTCCAGCCGCGCAAGTTAAAGTAGCCGACGCAAAAATCGGCGCGGTGCGCCAGTGCAATGGTTTCTTTCAAAGCAGGCAACAAATGTTGTTCAATATTGTCAAAAATACGCGGCATCTTTGCATCCTTTTGAACAAGACACAGCCGAATTATATTCGGACAACTATCGTCTCCCAATGGGTCTGTTATGGCACGAACTTGCGGAGGCAAGTTTCGCGTTTTCGTTGCGGCGATTTGAATCGCCCGTACTTGAACTCTACATCACGCGCTTGCAATCCCTATTGACCTGGATTTCTACACGGCACTAGGACGCATCCCAACAGGCGACGAGTTGGCTCGCTTGTTTCATTTCGGTGGGACGAATACAAGCGCGGCAGCCGAGATTTCTCACTCCGTTCGAAATGACACCTCCTTATCAAGGGACTTTGCAGTCGCCGTGAACCTTTCTAAAGGTCGCACATTTTCTTCTGACTCTCCGCCATTTTTTTATCGCAGCCCTTTCCAATCGCTTTGATAATAAATCAGAGGGTTCGCATCCGTTTCGGAAACTGCCGCGTTCACAACCTCCCCCAAAAAAATCGTGTGGTCGCCGCCCGCGTATTCTCCCACAACGCGACATTCGAAATATCCTAACGCATTTTCAAATAACAATTCGCCGCGTTCGGAAACGAAATGCGCGCTTTGTGCGCGCGGGGCACTGCGCGCCGCGCGGTCATACGCAAACTTTTTTCCCAGCTCGACTTGCGCGTCCGCCATGATATTGAGCGCGAATGTTTTTGCCTCCTGCATCAACTCGTGCGAACGCGCATTTTTTTCCAAACACAGCAACAACAAAATCGGTTCGAGTGAAACGGACGTAACGCTGTTGACCGTCACCGCATGAAAGTCATCCCCGTCGCGCACCGTCAACACCATCACGCCCGTTGCATAACGCCGCATTACTTGTTTATACAGAGCTGCATCAATCGCCATGTCACTGCCTTGAGCATTGCGCGTTGAGTCTCAGTAGAAATAACTCCACTCAGCCCTCGCCTCTCAGTCCTCATCCCTTTCCTCATACCATCACGCGTAATCGTTTTGGCAAAATTTCAATCTCCATGCGGCGCGCGTGCTGAAAAGGCATTTCGCCGTCGGCTTCCATAATCAACGGCTCGGAAGATTCAATCACCACTTTGCGCGCTTTTTTGAAACTGACGGCGGGATGATTCAAATGCGTACCGTTCATCAACAGCGGAATGATTCGCAAGATGCCGACGCGGCCCAGCGCATTGGCAATGATGACGTTCAATTCCCCGTCGGTAATATCTGCCATCGGCGTCAGCCAAAACGACGCGCCGAAACAGCGCCCGTTCGTCACCGCCGTCAGCGTCGTATTCAGTTCCAGCACTTCGGAATCGTCAATCGTCAATTTGATGCGCGGCAGACCATAATCTGCCAGCACCTGCATCACCGCGAGCAGATATGCCGCCATTCCTGTCAAGGGAATCCCGCGTATCGCCTTTGCCACGAGCGCGCCGAACCCAACATCGGTCCCGTTTGTAAAATACTGCGGATGCGGCACGCCGGGTGTCGGCGCGTCCACCGAAATTTTTCCGACGTCCACCAGCATCGTGTTAGGCGACGTCACGCGCGGAATCGCCAGCTTCCAATCGTCGCGCGTTTGTCCGGGCGACAACGCGGGCGGAATGGATTTGATAAAATCGTTGCCCGTGCCAAGCGGAACAATTCCCAGCGCAATCGTTTCGCCTTCGTTCGACGCGCGCAGCAATCCGTTTACCACTTCATGCGCGATGCCGTCGCCGCCGACGGCAATGATGCGCTCGTAGCCCTGACTCGGCGCGTCCCACGCCAATTGCACCGCGTGCAGCGCGGCGCGCGTGTGCGCGACGTCAAATGCCATCCCCGCGTCGCGCAATGCCTGTTCCACTTGCGGAAAATTTTTCATTGCCGCGCCGTGACCCGCCATCGGATTCAAGACGACCAATGTCTTTTGCATATCGCCCCCTTGCTTGTCAACGCCACTACGATTTTGCTTGCGCCAACAATTTTCATTGACAAGGCAATTTGAATGATTATACTCAAAATCAATGTTAAAACGCGTGACGGTCAGTGATTGGTATCGGTTGTTCTCATGTCTACCTTACACGAATTGAATGTGCAAATGAACGGGGTCCTGACGCGGGAAGCGCTCGACCCGGTTGCGACAATGGAACTGATGCCGCAGCGGGAAGGAATTTTTTGCGGCGCGCGGGAGGTCCTCTATGCCTTGCGCGAGTTGGGCGGACACGGTTTTCAGGTTTGGACGCTGGACGAAGGCGCCCATCTCGTACCTCAGCAGGTCGCCATGCGCGTGCGCGGGCATTTCTTGGAATACAGCGCGGCGGTGAATGGCATCCTCGGTTTGCTGGCGACGCAATCGGGCTGGGCGACGGCGGCGCGGGCGATTGTGGACCAAGCCGGTTCCCTGCCCGTGATGCTGACCGCGCCGAACCTGATTTTGCCGCAAGCGCTGGCGCAATTTGAATACGCCGCGCACGTTGGCGGTATTGCAATTGATTCGTCCTTGGCGCGCGGACTGTTGGCGCGTTCACATCTGGTGCTGCGCGGGGATGCGCTGCGCGCGCTGCGCGTGTGGAATGAATCGCTCACGCCCGAATTTCCGCGTCTCGCGTTGGTCGGAACATTTCACGAGCCCGTGGATGAAGCCGTGCGAATTGCGCTCGGCTTGGGCGAACATCTGACGGGCGTTGTCGTCGAAGCGGAAAGCGCGCCCGCCGAAACATTCTCCGAGACACTGCACGAACTGCGCGAACAATTGGACCTGGCAGGATTTCCGCGCGTGAAAATCTTTGTGTGCGGGGATGTGACGCCCGAACGCATTGCGCTGTGGCAACCGCGCGGTGTCCCGTGCGATGGATTTTTTGTCGGCGACACTATCGCCGCCGCGGCGCCGCTGCCGTTTCGCGCGGAACTCAAAGAGAGTGACGGCAAACCGCTCGCACGTCGCGGACTCGTACCCGGCACGACGCCGAGTCCGCGCTTGAAACGCATTGAGGTGGATTAGGAAAATCAAACCTTCGAGGTCTTGGACCTCGAAGGTTTGATTTACGTGCGCAAAATTTTTTCCGCAAGCGGCAAAAGCATTTCCACCCACGCGGCGTACATTTTTCCCGATGGATGCAAACCGTCGTTTGCAATCAATGCCGCGTCGCGCAACGCCTCGCGTGACATCGGCGTAATATCAACATAGTGCGCGCCCAACCTTAAAGCTTCTGCGCGATTCACCGCGTTGAACGCATCAATTTCAGGACCCACCTGTTTTCGCCCGCGTCCGAACGGCGTCACGCCCCAATCGGGAATGGAAACGACGATGACGCGCGAGGCGTCATTCCCCGCGTAACGAATCGCGCGCTCCAACAATTTTACAAATTCGGGACGATACGCGTCGGCGCTGCGCCCGCGATATTGATTGTTCACGCCAATCAACAAGGTCACGAGTTCGTACGTCCCTTGCGGTTCCCGCAGCTCCAACGCGTTCCACAATTCATCCGTCGTCCATCCCGTCCGCGCGACGATGACGGCATCCGCGACGGCAATCCCGCGCGCGCGCAACTCCTCCACCAGCTGCGACGGGAAACATTCGTGCGCGTGGACGCTTTCGCCAATCGTGTACGAATCGCCCAGTGCGAGGTAGCGCGGGGTGTTGGTATTTGTGATGTTTTGCGAATTGTGTTCTGGCATCGAAAGCGTTCCTCTCGAAATCAACCGCGCGCCAAACAACCTCACAAGCGTACTCTAAATCGCGCGCACTTTTCTGCTGCGTACCATCCTGGCGTTGGCTTGATAAAGAATTCCGAAAGGCAACAACCCCCCGTCGCCTTTCGGAATCAAGCCAACGCATTTGGATGCGTTGACGGTATTGCAAGAGATGATACGCAGAGACGCGCGTTTTACATTTTTTGTCGCGCGACCCGCCCGCGCAGTGCGCCGATGACCGCGTCGTTGAAAATTCCCGCGAGGAATGCAAACAGATACATCAGCGCGGGTTCGCCCGGAATGCCGAGCGCGTTCGGCGCGGCGAGAATGCCCAAGAGCGAAAGCAAATAGGCGACGGCTCCAAGCAGCGCGCCGAACAATGGCGACAGCGCGTATTTGGCACGGAATGCCGCGTCCAAGTCGTGCCGCGTAATGTGCTGCGACAATTGCCACAACGCCATCGCCGCGCCGCCCAACATGCCAAGCCCCGCGCCGCGCAGCAACGGAATGACAACAGGCACGATTCTCAGCACGAACGGAACAATGAACAGGATGCTTCCCACCAACGCCGCGAACAACAATCCTGTAAAAAGCAAACGCGTCGTTTGCGATGCTGCCGCTGCGCGGCTCGCGCGTGCGCGCAGCAAGCGCGCTTTGACCAATTCCGCCGACGCTTCGGCTTGGGCGTACTCGCCTTTTTCGATGCCCGCGCGCGCGGCGTTCAAATTCGCCAAACATTCCGCGTTCAATGCCGCGCTGTCGCTCGTTTCGTCCGCGACGTTTTGATACAGCTGGTCAACGAATTGCGAAAGTTCCAACAATTCCATTTGTCCGTACGGCGAAACGGGCGCGTCGAGCGCAACCGGACCCGGCGGAACGGGTGCGGGCGGCGCGACAAAGAGCGGCGCACTCGGTTCGACGCGCGATTGCCCGTCATCGTTCGGGCGGCGGCGTTCCTCGCTCACGGTGAACGTCACCGCTTCTTGAATGAGGTTCACTGCCAGTATTTCAACAATCGGCGGTTTTGGCGGCGGCGCGACCGGGTCGGGCTGCGCTTGAATTTGGAGCGGCGGTTCGACGACGACAACAGGTTCGGGCGTCGGCGTCGCGCGCCAATCATTGGGAAATTCGGGCGGCGGCGGACGAACACTTGTGACGGGACGCGGCGGCTCGACCATGTAGCCGGGCATTGCCTGTTTCGCGTCCGTCTCGGCAGCGGTTGGTTTGGGTTTCAATTCCACCTCTTCGCCGAACAAGACATCCACCGGTCTGCGGCGGGGTGAGCGCATCGTTTCTTGTGCCATGTTGGTTTCCTCTGGAGGACGGGGATTAGGGATTGGATGTTGGATGTTGGAAATTAGAGCAGATTTCGATTTGTTTAGTGGGAGAGAAAACTAAATCTCACGCAAAGGCGCAAAGACGCAAAGGGAAAACCCCAAACCAAATAGGAAATTGCTCCAGATGTTGGATGTTGGAAATTAGATGTTGGAAATTTCGGAACGTGAATTTTCGGTGTGTGCTTGCGCGCCGTTCGCGCCGTTGCTTGATGGGTATTCGGTGACGGGAAGCGTTTCGGCAATGGGTTCTGCGATTTCCAATTCGTCCGCGCGTTCGGGTTCATGGAGTCCGTCGGATTCCGAGTACTCGCCGTAATGTTTCAACACGAGACGCGCGAGTTGACGATAGGCGCGCGCGCCGTCGTGGCGCGGGTCGAGTTCGAGAATCGAACGTTGATGACGCGGCGCATCCGCGAACTTGATGCTCTCTTTGACGTACACATCGAGCATCAAACCCGGATACGCCTTGGTCACTTCTTGCAAAATTTGTTGGTCGTTGGTGCGCCGCACATCCACCATCGTCGGCACGATGCCAATGATTTCCAAATTCGGATTCAAACGCCGGCGCACGCGCGTAAACACATCCATCAATTGTTCCAAACCGCGCATCGCAAAGTATTCCACTTGGAGCGGTACGATAATCGCGTCGGCGGCGGTGAGCGCGTTCACCGTCAATAAATTCAGCGACGGCGGGCAATCCAACACAATGTATTCGTACTGTCCGCGCACACCTTGCAATGCTTCGCGCAAAATATATTCGCGCCCCATTTGCGCGATGAGTTGAAATTCCGCGACGGCGAGGTCAATGTTCGAAGGCAATAAATCGAGATGCGCGCGAATGTGATGGGTGATGCCTGCGACGGGGATGCGCGTGTCGGTGAGAATGTTGTAAATGGTGAGGTCGAGGTCGTGCGCGGCGAGTCCGAGTCCGAGCGACAAGCCGCCTTGCGGGTCGAGGTCGCCGAGCAGTGTATAGTGTCCCATCTCTGCCAGCGCCGCGCCGAGATTGATGGCGGTAGTGGTCTTGCCCACGCCACCCTTTTGATTGGTAACGGCGATTACATGTGCCATAATGCGAGCATCAAGATTATAACATAATGTTCACGATTGAGCTAAGAAAATTTTCCGCCCCTTGAAGCGGAAATGCTCACGGCTCGTATGTTTGCAACTGTTTTTTGGTTATAACATGTGAACACGGGGAAAGGTATTTGACTTTTCAAGGAGTAACCGTGAAACGAACTCTCACATTTTTTGTTTTTTCCATTATGCTGATGGCGCTGGGGTTGTTTGGTTGTGCCGCACCCGCGCCCATTCCGCCGACCATTGCGCCGACAAGCATCCCGACCCTTGTGCCGCCAACCGCAACCTCATCCCCGGTGCCGACGACGCGCGTGAACGCGGACAAAACAGTGCGCGACGCGTTTGCAAAATTTGTCCAAGCGAAATCGTTTCGCATGAACAGCAAGTCCGAAGTGAGCGCGCTGTTCTTTGAAGCGCAATTGCCGAATGATACGCGCGAGAAAATTTTAATCTTTGATGCGCGCGTCGGACAGAACGGCGCGGATTCCCTGTATGCCTTGAAAGGTTTCGTCGCGTCGTTCATCGGTCTGTTCTCTGGGTTTGACCCCGAGAGTGAGGCGTTGGACATTTTGTCGTTGGGCGACACGGTGTACATGCGCGGCAAATTGGAAAAGGAAACACAAGCGCGTTGGTACAAACTCTCGGCGCAAGACGCGCAAGGTACGACCACGACGCCGACGAATTTTTTGATGCCGATGACGAGCGCAACGTACGGCGACAACGCGTTTTCAAAAACCGGCGTCGAAACCATCGGCAGCCAAGCGTGTGATGTGTTCACGGGCAGCCGCGCCGCGTTCGACGCGGTATTTCCCCAAATCGCGAAATCCGCATTATTGAATCCAGAAACGGTTGACCTCACGACGATTGACCGCGCGGAATTTCAAGTGTGGGTGTGCGCGGATGGGAATGTGTATCGCGTCGCGTACAATTTTGACGCGCATTCCAAAACCGACGCGAGCAAAAAAGGCGCGTTCACATTTGACGCGCAGCTCGCGGATTTTGGCGCAGACATTCAATTCCAAGCGCCGACAGACGCGCAAGAATTGCCAAGTCTGTTTGGAACGCCATCAGAGACTGCCACGCCGACGAGTGTGGGCGAAACAAAAACTTTTACATCGCTCGATGGAGATTGGGAAGGAACCGATTCAGAGGACAGCCCGCTTTCGTTCACGGTGGAGGATGACAAGATTACGTTTGCGAACGTGAATTATTTTGTCCAGTCCGGCGGCTGTTCCTTTAGCGGGACGATTGCCAATTCGCTCGACGACGCGGCGATTGCAAATTCAGCGTTCACGTTCACCCTCACCAACAGCGATGATGTGAAATTTACCGTCGCGGGAAAATTTGTATCCAACAACGCGGCATCCGGAACGTTAAAGGTCAAGGGCAAAACGTTTTGTGGTGACACCGACGCGGAAACGAAATGGACGGCGCGCCACATTTCTGCGCCCGCAAGCGCAGAGCTGACGCCGCAAGCGACGGCAACCACGCCGCGAACTCTAACCGTCGCGGCGACAAGAACGCCAGCCATCGCGCCAACCGCGCAACCGACGATTCAGCCCACCGCGACGACTGCGCCTTCAACGGGCAGCGCGGCGCTCGTCCAAGCCGCCTTCGACGCGCTCAAACGAAATGATGTGGACGGCGCGCTCGCGTACTGCGACCCAAATGTGGTGTATGACCTTGCGGGACGCAGCGGCATCGGCGCACAATCGCTCCGCACAGATTGGCAGCTCGCGATGTTGCTTGGCACGCAATATTCTTTGAGCAACCTTCAAGAGGTCGGCGGCATCGCGACGTTTACCGTCACCGTCACCGGCTTTGGCGCGGGAGTTTATACGACTAGTTCGGCGATTGTGCAGAACGGCAAAATCACAATCCTGACGGTGGAATAAAATTTGGACAAATCTATCCAACTCGGTCATCCCTCGTACGTTTGGCGATTCGGGCAAGACCGCCGCTTGAACATGATTCGCGCATTTTTGGAAATGGAACGCGCGCGCGTGTTGGACATTGGCTGCGGCATCGGCACGTATGTGGAAAAATTTCGCGCGTTGAACGCGAAAGCGTTCGGCGTGGACGTGGACGCGGAGAAATTGGAACGCGGGAATCGCGAAAAAAAATTGGACACGCTTGTCTTGAGCGTGTCCGAAGCATTGCCGTACGGGAATGAGGTGTTCGACGGCGTACTGTTGCATGAAGTCATCGAGCATGTAACCAACGACCATGAAACAATTTCCGAAGCGCATCGCGTCACCAAACGCGGCGGCGTGGTGATTGTGTTTGCGCCGAATCGTTTGTATCCGTTTGAAACACATGGCGCGTATTTTGGCAAACGTTATGTGTTTGGCAACATTCCGTTCATCGGTTATTTGCCCGACGCGTTACGCGATAAATTCGCGCCGCATGTGCGCGCGTATCGTTCCAATGAAATTCGCGCGCTGTTTGCGGGACTGGACGGCGAATTTCTCGCGCATACGCAAATCTATCCCGGCTATGACAAAATCGCCGCGCGGCGTCAAGAACTGGCAGGCCTTTTTCGGAACGTCACGTACGCGCTGGAAAACACGCCGCTGCGAAATTTTGGGCTGTCCCATTTTTTGGTGTGGAAGAAAAATTAAAAAAAACTGCAAGGGCTTAACCCTTGCAGTTTTTTTGTTAGTTGTCATTGTCGTTCTCGTTGTGATTGTCCTCGTTGTCGGTATGGTTATCGTTCGTGTTATCACCGTTGTCATTGGCGTTCGTGTTGTCGTTGGCATTGTCATCATTGTTGTCATTGGCGTTATCGTTCGTGTTGGTGTTGTCGTTGACGTTGGTGTTGGTGTTGGTGTTGTCGTTCGTGTTGGTATTGAGATTGGTATTGGTGTTTGTGTTGGTGTTGTCGTTGACGTTCTCATTCATCGTGGGCGCGGTGGGCGATGCGACGGGCGGTGTCGTGCAAGCAGCAACGGTTACGAGACTAATGAGCAGCAAAGCGATGACAAGTACGATTCGTACAAATTGGTTCTTGAACATGTTTCTTTCCCTCTCTACACATTTGAGCTGAGCGATTTTTTTCAACTATTTTATGGTCACCGAATACGAAACACAATCGCGTGATTGTCACTGTAAACAACTTGCATATTCGGGTCGCGGCGCGCGTCGTTGATAAAGGCGTCGTGTTTGAGGTCGCTGATGATATAGTCCGCGCCAAATTTTTTACGAATCGTCTCGGCAGGTTGTTTGAGATTGCCGCGCGTTAGTTTCACCCATGTCGCGTAAAGTTCGCGGTCGTACAGTTCCGAATACGTTGGGTCGAGACCGAGTGTGTACGTGTTGTGTGAATTGAAAAAGTACAGCTGTGGGAAATCGTCCCAGTCCGTTTGAAAAAGCCGCGCGCCTTGCGGTGTGTTGGCAATGAGCCACTGCGACGCGCCACGAAAAATCGGCGCGGGCTGCGCGGCAATCGTTTTGGTTGCCGAACGAAACGTAAATTGCGCGGCGACGATGACAATCGCCGCAAGCGCGCCGACGGCAATGAGGCGCGTTTGGCGTGAATGGTTTTGCCACGCCGCGCGCAAGGTGTCACTCCAAATCACCGCGCAAAACATTAACGCGAACGCTGGATAGTACTCGATAAAACGACGCGCTTGGGCAAGTAAAACGCCGAAAACAAGCGCGCACAAAAACCACGTCAATTCCGCCGTGTTCATCCGTTTCGCGCGCATCCCCAGCCCCAACGCGCCGAGCGCGAACAATGCCAGCGCGGGACCCGAATTTTTCACCAACGTCCACGTTTGATACGGGGACCATTCCGAACCCACGCTCGCAGTGGTGTTGAAGCCCTCCGCATAGCCGAGCTGCTGCAAAAATTTTGGATAAAGATGTTGGAATGTGAACAGGATATTGTTGGGCGTGTACGGGTGGAGAACAAAACCGAGCGTGGTGCCGATGCCTACATACAACACGACGCGCCATGCCAAGCGCCGTTCCGCGACAAACACCGCGACGGCGTACAAGACCGCGCAAAGCGGCAGCAATAAAAACGCGTTGTAGAGCCACACGTACACAAACGCCAAGAGCGCGAGCCGGCGTTCTTTGCCGTCGAGCATCCACTGAATTCCAACGATAAGGACGAGCAATGAAAGCGCCTGCGCGCGCGGCATTGCCAAACGAAACAGAAAGGGGTCGGAAAGTAAAAACAGAGCGAGCGTCCACGCGAACGCGCCGAAAACGTGCTGCCGCCGCAGACTCCACGCAATGGTCAGAAACGTGAGCGCGGGAAAAACAATGCTCGCGAGTTTTGCGCCGAGGGTGAGGTCAATGAAGGTAAAGGGGATGAGAAGGATGTGATAGAGATAATGATGGTCGGCGAACGCGTTGGGCGCGAGTATCGTCAACGGCAGCCAAATGAAATCGAGCCGCAAGCCCGCCAACCCCGCGCGGCGCATCACGTCGGCGATCTTGATATGATAATAACCGTCGTGTCCGATAATGTGCGGCGTGGCAAACTGCAAAATCGTCCAGCCCGCAAATGTCAAGAACGCGATGCCCACCCACCATACGAGCGCCCGCGCCAGTGCTGCATCCTTGAGGGCAAAACGTTCCAGCAATGGAAAAGCAGGGTTTGGAAATCGAGTCTTGAGTGTGGCCACAAGTCAGATCCTTTTTAACAGGACATAGAGTATACGAATCTCGAACCAAATGATAGCCAACAAAAAAAAATGACGGATGCACTAGTCTCGCAAGTTTAACACTCCTGTCCAAAAACCCGTTTTCTCGTTTGGCAACAAAGCAGGTGATTTGACCGATAAGAAAACGGGTTTTTGGTGGAGCGGGAAAAGGGCGCAGCGCCCAAGTTACTCAATCATTGTCACTGTCATCGCTGTCACA
>CALMZO010000072.1 GCA_937870825.1 uncultured Chloroflexota bacterium
GTCCCCAGCCTGGCGCCGAGGTCGCGCAATCCATCCGCCGCCCAGCCTGCGCCCTCGCGTTCGAGCGCTTCCATCAACGCCGGATCGCAGGCAAACAGATTCACATTGTCGAAAGGCGGCGCCTGGTTGAATACCTCGTGCGTATCGAACTCGCTCATTTGTCGGCTCTCTCCGGGTTAATTTTTCAATCATGGATGGCGCCGCCAGGCGTTGCCATTTAACATACAAAGCGAAGCCCGCCCCGCCCGCGGAGGCTAGCGCAAACACCTCCGGGAAGCAAGCGCCGGGCGGGGCCGCGGGAGCCCCCGGCCCCTCCGGAAGGCGCGCAAAAAGGCTGAGCGAAGTCAAATTTTACGAAATCAACAGTTTGGCGATGCATTTTTAATGCGTTTTGGCATCTTTCGATCATACTTTATGCGCTACTTTGGTAGACTTACAAGGGTTCAACCAGTCCCGCTCCCGAATTGCTTCGCCGCGCAGGAGATTTTTTAGGCTAAATGATAAGAAAGTCGTACCAGCCAGATGCTTTCCAGTCCACCTCCAGTGCCTGAGCGCGAGCTGCCCGTCCGGCAGGTGAAAGCCGCCCCCGTGGCGCTCGGCCCGCTGCTGGAAGCCGCAGGCGACATCGTGTTCGCGCTCGACCCGGCGGGCGTCATCCGGCAGGCGAGCAAACGCGCGCTCGCACTGACCGCGACCGGCGGTGAGCTGCACGGGGTCGGGTTAGCGACATTGATGGCCGACGCCGACCAGCCGGTACTGCGCAACGCCATCGCCGACGCTGCCGGCGCGACGGACGCGGTACGGATCGAAGCGCGCCTGAAGACCCCGGAAAAAGAAATCTGGTTTGAATTTCGCCTTGCCGCGCTTGCGCTGCCCGATGGCGCTCCTGCGCTGCTGGCGGTCGGGCGTGACATGTCGGCCCAGCGCGCAACCGAAGAACGCCTGCGCCACATGGCGCGGCGTCATTGGCTCAGGCAGTGGAGTATGCGCTTGCGCCGACTCCTCAATCCTTTTTCGCGCGAATCAGCAACTGTACGCGCGGGATGAATCGGATGCGCGGAGTTCAAACATAAATTTCTCCTATGACTCCAAATCTCTCCAATGAATTTTCTGACACACCACGTTCGCCCGACATCGAACCGGAATTGCAGCCGCGTGAGGACGAATCGCTCGGTGCGTATATCCGTCGTGTTCGCATCGCGCGCAGATTGAATTTACCTGATGTTGCACGCGCGCTTGTACAGCTTCCCGAGCACGCGCGAATCAGTCATCCCTATCTTTCGCAGATCGAGTTGGGGCAGGTAGCGCGCCCCGGGCGTGACCGGCTCATCAGTCTGGCGAATCTTTTGCAAATTCCAAGCGATTGGGTTTTGCTCAAGGCTGGTTATGACACTGGCTCTGGCGAAACAACAAGTACCACCAGCCCGCTCGTTGAACAAATCCTTCACTTGGTGGAAGAGCTCTCACCCGCAGACCAAAAGCTCCTCCACACAATGCTTGATGCCATCGTCAAGCAGCGCCGCAACGAGAAACATAACCACACGTGAGAACGCATTGTGCGTACCCGTTTTCAATCCAAATAATACACGCGCCGCCCAGCAAGGTTAGGACGGCGCGTCTTCATTTGGCTCGACAATGGCTTGTGGAAACGCCGGACGCTGTAACACACGCAGCACCTTTCCCGCCACCATCAACGTCGAACGCGATTCATCTCGCGGTATTTGAATTTTGTGATGCGAAACGATGCCTTCGGTGACGACGTAGGTGCCAATCGCCAATGTCTCCGCGAACTTGCGAAACTTGGGCGACGGATAATAGTAGCGGTAAAGCAGCTCTGTGTTTTCGTCATCGGCTATATCGACGAATGTGACCTTGCCTTGAAGAGGCACATGAACGAAATTGACGGCGACCACTTTGCCGACGGTAAAAATTCGGGTAGGCAACTCTTTTCCTCCGCGCGACAAGTAATTGTTTGCGCGGAGATTGTAAGACATCGCGTTGACCTTGGTTTGACGCCCACTCACCGCGCGTCAAACACTAGTCAAACTTGTTGACTAGAATCTGTGAGGGAGTGAACGCGGGTTGTACCGTGTACAAGGATTAAGGATAGCTTGGGGGAATGCGCACAGTCGAGGAGCTTTCCGAAACGCCAAGTGTCGTTTGAGGTCACGTCGGAATCTTGATCTTGGAAATGACTTCGGCAACGACGTCGAACTGTACGTAGGGCTTGCCGTCCGGATAACGGTGCAGTACGGGATTCCCTTGTGAGGTTGTCTTGAACGATGCATCAATCATGACTTCATTGCCGCGTTTCAAATCAAAAAATTCTTGCGCGAGCCGACCGCTTGCGCTCACATGAAAGACGATTGGACGCGACACATGGTCACCCGTTTTGGAAACCACTTGAAAGACAATGGTCTTGGCATCAACGTGCTGCGGTGCTTTCATCACACTCCCGATAATGAGGACTCTGCTCATCATAGGACTATGCGTCCTTTTTAGAAATGGCGAATGTTGAGTTGCCGAGCAGAGCGCGAACATTTTGCAAGAATGCGTCACTTGGCGCGCTGTCCAGCTCGCGCTGGAGCGTGTCCAAATACAAAACGTAGGTGCGGTGCGCGGCAATCCGATTGTTCGTTCGAACGTACAGCTCCATCACTTTGAAATATGTGTCCTCGTTGAGGTCGTCGGCTTGCAGAGCTTTTTCGTACCATGCAATTGCCTGTTGCGGCTCCTGCCGTTGCGCCAAGTCCCCGAGCTGCAATAACGCGCCAATGTATTTTTCGCGCATTCGCGTTCGCACCGGCACAACCCAATCCTTGTAATTCTGTTCCAACAGATCACCCCGATACAACTGCACTGCGCTTTCAAGCAGTTTGCTGCGCGCGTTCGCATCGGCGATGTGCTGCGACCGCGCAAGCAACTTGTCAAACTCGGCAACGTCAAACCAAATTGGCAAGTGAGGATTGAGTCCGTATTGCCCGCGCTGCAGTTTTACAATGACTTCTTCGCCCA
>CALMZO010000073.1 GCA_937870825.1 uncultured Chloroflexota bacterium
AATCGGCGCGGTTTTTTCCGCGTCGTCCAACGCCGCGAGAAAACGCATCATGTCTTGATGCGCGCGTTCGATTTCATTGAGCAGTTCTTGTTTGTTCATTCGAGTCCCATCCTTTGTAAAATCGCGTGCGAGAGGTCTATCAAAACGTTCGGCGCAAAAATTTGCAGTAACGCAATCGTGGCGAGCGCGCCGCAAAAGAGCAACAGCACGACGCCGAACAATCGTCCGGGCAAACTCAATAGAAAACGGATGAACGCGTTCTCGGCTTGGGCATCGCTGACAAAAATCATGGTCAGCGCAAACAGCGTGCCCATCGCGCTGCCAACGAACATCAACACACTTGTGCCGAGCGGTGTTGCGAAAAATTGCTGCGCGCTTGCGGGAATCGGCGCGCGCGGATTCAACGCCGCTAACATTCCATAGCCGAGCAGGAGCAGTCCGCCGAGCGCAAAAAGAATCCCCCACACGCGCGCGAAAACTTCTTCCAATCGTTCGGTGACGCGAATGCCACGCTGAAAAATTCGCAGCTCGCGCGTGTGAATCGCGTTCGCCCCCCACGCGACAACTGCCGCGCCGACTGCCGCGAGTCCCAGATTTTCCAATCGCTCAAGTTCAAGCAAATTCCCAATGCCAAAGACGACGATGGCGATAACAAAGAACCCCGTACCAACATCATCGAGCGTTTTGAATCGTTCGAACAGCAACCTCAAGCGATTCATTTCTTGTTCGTGCGCGGCTTGGATTTTTTCCCGGGCTTGGTTGTAGCGGCGTTGTTCGCTGCGGCGCGTTTTTTCGCAGACGTTTTTTGCGGGATGGTTTTTCCTGTCTGTTTTTTCACCGTGCGTTCGGCGGCAGAACGTCGCGGTGTGCGTACTCGATGCACGGGTTTCACCGCGTGCAACAATTTTTCAACTTGGTATTCGGATTTCGTTTCCGCGTCGCGCCACGCAGTCCACTGCGCGTGCTGCTGAATCAGCGCGGCGTTTTCTTGAGCGGGTTTCGTTTTGTCGCGCACGATGCGATACGCGCCGACGACTTGGAGCCAGTTCAGAAGCGTATCGAATTGTTCGCGATTGAACCACGCAATGTCGTTGAACGTGTTGATGTTGAGGAATTGCGAAACACTTGCGTCGGCGACGAGATTTTCGATTTGTTCCGGATTCGCGAGCGCAATTTTGGTCAACTGAATGAGTTGCCAAATGCGCGCGTCCGCGACGCCCGCCGCGCGCAGCGCATCGCCCAACATTCTGCCCAGCTGCCATTCGTCAATCCACGCGACAATTTGCGCGCCGTCGGCAAAACTGTTCAGCGCGTCCAAGAACGCGAACGCGACCAGCCCATCGCGCGTCGAATCATCCAACCGCGTTTGCAAATCGTTCACCGCGTTCGCCAATGGTTTCGATGCGCGTTTTGGCAAAACATACTTGTTCAACGTACGCACGCCGTTCAAATTTTTCGCAACCGTTTCCGCAAACGCCTCCGCGTCCATCTTTTCGATGCCGTACTCTTGCACCACGTGCGCGAAGGCAATCGCTTTCTCTCTCGTTTCTCCATTCTCTTGTTCGCTGTCTCCCTGTTTCTCTAATTCCCCACTACCTGTTTCCGTGTATTGCCTAATACTTTCCGCATTCACCATATCCCGAAACGCCGCGTACAACGGCGCGAGCCGAATATCACGAATCGCCTGCTCCACATTCGGCACGCCGCGTCCGTGCAAACGTTGATGCAAATTCGCATACGCTTTTTCGGGCGTGTCCGTCACCTGCCGAAAATCGAGATAGACCGCGTACTTGTACGCGCCAAGTGAAATGTCAAAACCGTGTTCGAAAAGTTCACGCGCGGGGCGAATGAATTCGTTATCGCTCATCATGTCGCGGAAAACCACGAACGTGTCTTCTTCATCGCGCAAATTCAAACCTTGCGCGAACGTGCGCTGCACCAATTCATCGCGCGGCTTGTCGCGGGTCGCGGCAGAGACGCGAATGGTGCCGTGTGCGTGTGAGAACGAGTTGTTGTACGCGATGAGCGCAGACTCGTTGCCAACGCGGTTCGAGTACACAAAAACATTTTCTTCCACCGAACCAGCCGCGCGAAACAAATCATACAGTAAAAAGTTTTCGACGCCCGCGAACAAATAACGTTTGTGCAAGAGCGGAAAAATTTCGCGCTGATGGCGTTCGACGAGCCAATGGTCGGGCGCTTCATCCAACATTCCGCGTTTGAATTCCATGCCGTAGCGTTCGGTGAACCCTTCGATTTGTCCGTGACCAAACATTGGCAGACCGGGCAGTGTTGACATCATCACGCATACACCGAAATATTTGTCGCCCTTGCCGAATTGGTCCACTGCCGTGCGCTCGTCGGGATTGTTCATGAAATTGACGTAGCGTTTGAGCACTTCGGGGTCGAACTCGACGGTGTTTTTGATGACGAGACGATATTCCTGATTTTTTTCATCGCGCAGCATGTGCATAAACGCGCTGTTGTACACACGATGCATTCCGAGTGTGCGAACAAAATATCCTTCCATCAACCAAAACGCTTCGGCGAGCAGCAGCGTATCGGGCGCTTCCGCCGCAACGCGGTCAACCACTTCGCGCCAAAATTCTTCGGGCATCGCCGCATCAAATTCCGCTTTGGTCATGCTGTATTCGCCGCGCGACGGAATCGTATTTTGTTCGCCGGGCTGCGGATACCACAAACGTTGATAATGTTTTTTCGCCAGCGTCATTGCCGCGTCAAAACGAATCACGGGCGTTTGACGCGCGACATTCAAAATCGTTTGAATCACTTGCTCGCGCACTTGCGGCAGTAAATAATTCAACTGCGCGGTATCGTTCCACGGAAAACTGGTGCCGTCGTTGCCGTGATACATAAAACGCGTGTCAGCCGTTTGATGTGCATAGCGTTTGAATACGACAGCCGCGTCCGTTTTATCAAAATAGTGGTCTTCAATTTGAATCGTCACGCGCGCGTCGCTCGACAAATCGGGACTGTTGAATTGATATGACGGATACGGCGGCACATTGCTTTGGATGAACCATTCGGGATGTTCGAGCACCCAACGCGAGTCAATGCCCATGTGATTCGGCACCATGTCCGATGCGAGCCGAATGCCGCGCCGCCACGCGCGCTGTTTCAAATTTTCCAACGCGCTTGGTCCGCCGAGTTCTTGCGCGATTTCGTAATCGTACAACGAATATGCGGACGCAATCGCGTCTGTGTTGCCCATCATGTGTTTGATTTTCGCGGACGCCTGACTGCGTTCCCACACGCCGATGAACCACAAGCCCGTAATGCCGTGCGCGCGCAATTCATCCAATTCTTGATCGGGAATTTCATCGAGCCGTTTGATTTCGCGCTGATATTTTTTCGCGAGTTGGTCCAGCCAAACGTACGTGGATTTCGCGAGCAGTACGAGATTCGGCATCCAATCCAAATCGGGACTGAATTGTTCGGGTTCGGGTTCAAACCAAACTTCCTTACCTGTTTCCGTGTTAACACGTTTTTGCAATTCGCGGCGAAAAACGGGAACGGGCGGTGTCGTCGCGGTGAATCCGCCGCCGCCGCCGAACGGCGCGGCTTGCTGCTGCCACAAAAATTTTTGTTCTTCTTGAATGAATTGCAAACCGCCGATGACGCGCGAGAAAAAACGCGACACATCAAAACGTCCCGCCACAGCGTTCCAGCGATACAACATGAAATCGAGCTGCGCGCTCAACGAATCGGGCGCGTGGAGAAACGGCGCGCGCAAGGCGTCGAACAACGTTTGTCCCGTCGCGCCGAGCGGTTCTTGCGCGGCAAAAAATTCGCGCAAGGTGGAAACGATTTGCGGATACGCGGTGTTTTCCGCGAGCGCGGAATCGTCGAACAATTCTTTGAACGGCGATGCGGCAGGATTTTGATTTTCCAGCCACACCAGCAGCATTTCTTCCAAAACAATTTCGCGGTTCACAACGCCGTCGGTGCTGCCATTCAGATATTGTTCCATCGTCAACTGCCCGCGATACACGGAAAGCGGCGGAAATTCGTCAATGAACGTTTGCAGTGTTTTTTCAACCGCTTCGCGTCCAACATTTTCGTACAGCGCGTTCACCGCCTGCGCCATGACATCGCCGCGCTGTTGGCGATACTGCTGCAACACCGCGTGCAAAATTTCGTGAATGAGCCCGAGCGCGTTGAGTTCGCCCGCCTGCACCGCGCCTGCGCCGCGCGCCTGATTGATTTTTTGCGCGAGCAACCGCGCGGCATAAAAATTCGCAAAGACGACATTGCCGCGCAGGGAAAACAGCGCGTCGTCAACCTGATATTTTTCGCGCAGCGCGCGACGGATGTGAAAGTGGTGGGTGGGCATGGGTGTATTTGTGGACGGAAATGTTGGTTGTTGCAAGCAGACCGCAGCGAATGGAATTCGGCGTCTGAAAAAGGTTCAAATGCCAAAGGCATTGAAACAATTTTTTCAATCGCTTTGCGATTTTACCTTTTTTCAGACGTGAATTTCTAATTCATGGACAACGCGACAACAAAATGCGTTTGGTCAATCCAAAAATATTTTGCGATTATCAAAAACGGATATATTGTTGCCACGCGAGACGTAAATCCAAATTGCAGAGGAAGGTGGTTGATCCACCCTTCCCGATTTTTTCGGAGCGGCTGAATTTGGGGGTCTCGCATTTTATTTGCTTCTAATCAAATCGCAATACATAAATTCGCAGATACGACATTGCCGCGCAGGGAAAACAGCGCGTCGTCAACCTGATATTTTTCGCGCGGCGCGCGACGGATGTGAAAATCCCTCATTTGATTTCTATCTCTTTTTTCTTTCAATCTATTTTGATTGGAAGCACAGATTTGCATGACGGACATTTGAGATGAGTAATTCCCCTCATTTGGTTTACTTCAACCTCAATTCTAAAATTGCAAATAGGACAATTACCAGCAACAGTTCGCGGTTTTGCATCGAATATCAATTTGCTCCCATTTCGCATAATGAATGAAGAGTTCGCAATCTCCATCTCACCCGATTGCTTAATTCCATTCATGGATATTGATCCGGTCGGTCCTTTAAATTCTGTACCGTCAACGATATTTATCGATTTGTCGCTTGCCTTTAGATGTGTCTTCTTTGCCTGAATCTTCGTGTGCTTGAGGATGTTCTGACTTCCGTACGACGCCAAGACGGACAACCAGTCAACCTCAATTATTTGGTCTATGAGAACTTGAATACTTTCATTGGTTGTCTCCATTACGAATTCCGTTCCTTCCAGCTCCAGTGCCTTTTCAAGCAACGCAACGAACTTTCCCAAAGTCCTATTTATTTCCGCGTCGGATTTAACTGTACTTGCTATCTCGCCGATTCTACCAAGCTCTGAATCAATGTCCTGAATGTGTTGATTGACTGCTAGAATTTCTCCTCTAATTTTCAGAAACTCTCTTTGAAGTTGTTTGTCAGTTACAATCTTGTTTGCAACTTGTCCGACTTGTTCGATTCCGGGAATTGGGATAAGGCTAATGACAAAAGTCAATAAGTCTGCCGAATGCAATAGATTATCATTCGTTTTAGAATCTTTTAGCGAATCTAAAATTGAGACAATTCTTTCTTGAATTTTTTCTGGCATAGTAGCTCCTTGTATTCTAAAAGTTACTGATGCTTACAAGAATGCAATTTCCGTCATGGGGTTACCAAAACCCCACATGCACCACCCGCGTCTCATCTTCCATCGCGAGACCAATGACCCCTACTGCGCGTGTCCCGTGTCACAAAATTTGGTGACAGCCAACCGGAAAACGATGCGCCGAATCGGGTATGAACGAATACAAGTTTACAGTCTTTTCACCTTTGAACAGCACAATATCCTTTCGTCCAGCAACACCGCACCGAACGGATGATTTCCCTTGTCGCGCGCGCGTTGTGCGACGCGGATGGATTGGCGGAGAAATTGCAGAATGGTTTCGGGTAAAGTTGCCATGGAGAATATGTTTGACGTTTGACGTTTGACGTTTG
>CALMZO010000074.1 GCA_937870825.1 uncultured Chloroflexota bacterium
AGAACGGGAACGATGTCCGTGTGCGCGGTAATTTTCTTGTCCGTAATGAGAATGTACGGGTCGGCGATGTCGGCTTCCATCTTTTCGGGATTCGTCACAAAATAGGGCGTGAGGTAGCCGCGGTCAAATTGCATCCCTTCCACGTAATCCACTTCGAAATCAAGACCGGTCTTGGATTCCTCGACGGTGATGACGCCGTCTTTGCCGACCTTGTCCATTACTTCGGCGAGCAATTCGCCAATGGCAGGGTCACCGCCGGAAATGGTGGCAACGTGTGTGACATCGTCCTTGCCCGCGACGGGTTTGGCAAGCTGTTTGATTTCTTCGACGATGAGTTCGGTGCCCTTTTCGAGACCGCGTTTGAGAAGCATCGGGTTTGCACCGGCGGCGACGACTTTCAAGCCTTCGTTGACAATCGCTTGCGCGAGAACGACGGAGGTGGTTGTGCCGTCACCGGCGACGTCGTTGGTTTTGGTGGATGCTTCTTTCAAGAGCTGCGCGCCCATATTTTCGTAGGGGTTTTCGAGTTCGATATCTTTGGCAACGGTTACGCCGTCGTGCGTGACCGTCGGCGCGCCGAATTTTTTGTCCAAAGCGACGTTGCGTCCTTTGGGACCAAGCGTGGTTTTCACGGCTTCCGCGAGCGTGTCAACACCGACTTTCAAGTGCTTGCGCGCGTCGCCGGAAAAGGTAAGCTGCTTTGCAGGCATTTTATTCCTCCGAGTAAGCAACGAGCGTTGAGCGTCGAGCGTTGAGTCAAAGTGTCTTACTCAATGCTTGAACCTCAATGCTCAATGCTTATTTCTGAACAACTGCGAGAATGTCTTTTTCCGAGAGAATGAGTAATTTCTTGTCACCGAGTTTGATTTCGGTGCCGCTGTATTTGGCAAAGATAACTTTGTCATCTACGGCGACTTCGAGGGGCAAGCGTTTCTTGCCGTCTTCGTCCCAACGACCGGGACCCACTGCGAGGATTCTGCCTTCTTGCGGTTTTTCTTTTGCGGTTTCGGGAAGCAAAAGACCACTGGCGGTGGTTTCATCGCGGTCGAGCGGTTCAACGATTACGCGGTCCGCAAGGGGGCGCAGGTTTTGGTCTGCCATAAGTGATGCTCCTTGAATAAAATTGAATGGACGAACATTTCACGCCATCTCATAACATTGCAGAGCTTGAACTCACGCGCGGCTGCTGTGAGGTGTCGTGAAACTACACAGAAAGAGGTTAGCACTCGTTGGTGAGGAGTGCTAACCGAGAGAAAATATATCACAGAAATTCAAGTTGTCAAGAGGTTTGAGGTGCGGAATCGTAAAAATTTTCTAATAGCAAAGATTTTGTATGACAATTCAAGTACATTTCAAAACTCGGCGTCGCAAAAATGTAAATCTCTGTTATGATAGGATATGACCCGCATAGCTCAGCCGCACTCCAGTCTGAGCACAGACCGGCGGGTCGAAATATATTTCCACGTAATTTTTTCTCTTTATGTGTTGCTCCGGAGCGCCTCACTTGTCTCTCGATGCGCGCCTCGCGTTGTAATAAAGAACAAGAAGCAGAACAGTTCGCTCGTCAGCTGTCCAAGCAGCGACGTTGTAATCAAATTGACATCCGCCAGCGGCTGTCAAGTACATGTATCCTATTGAGAATCGCCCACGCGCAAAAGTACAATTTTGCCAATCATCGCCAGACTCTCAACGTTCACGAACTGTTCCGGCATTTCCAATTGGGGGAGACCGCTTTACGATTCGGTCCTCCACAGATCCATGAAGGAGACGTGGAGTTTTTGTATTTCCCTCACTGATTTCAAACGCTTCTATCAAGGTGGTTCTAATGGACCAAAATCAAAGACAGCCTTTACCTGTACAAGATAACCCCTCCGTCAGCCGTCCCGCGCACGTATTCTGGCTGTTCACCGAATGGCTTCCGCCGACACGGCGGCGGCTGTTGGTTGCCTTTGCCGTTCTGGTCGTGTACACGATTGTCTTTGCCGCGCTGAGTCGCGTCGCAGGACCCTCCATTGCGGCATTGAGTCTGGTGCCGCCGATTCTTGTGGGTTCGTTGTTGGGAATGCGAGTGGGGTTTATCACGGGCGTTTTTACCGACATTGTTACGCTGGTATTGCTCGTGAGCTTTTATGGTGTCTCCCTATCCGGACTGAGGTTTGCCGACCTGTTCAATTACGGCTTTGTCATCTTGGCAGGCATTATTGCCGGTCTGGTCAGTGAACGCAGTACGAGCGGCAAATGGCTCGCGCGTCAACTGGAACAAGAAAAACAAATGCTGCGCGTGCAAATTCAAGAACGCGAACGCGCTGAAGCGTTGCTGCGACAACAAAATATATATTTCACCGCGCTGCATGACACTGCGTTCGCGTTGGTCGGACGCTTGAACCTGAACGAACTGCTCGAAGCGATTTTGACGCGTGCAGGCGCCTTGGTCGGTACCGAAAACGGGTACGTCTTTTTGCTCGACCCCGAAACGAACGAGATGGTGATGCGCGTGGGTGTTGGCGCTTACCAAGAATTTATTGGCACAAAGGCAGTGGCCGGTGTCGCGCTGGCGGGAACAGTTTGGCAGACGGGCGAAGCCGTGGCGGTGGACGATTATCGGAATTGGAGTGGACGTTTGGCGGACCCCACGCGCAATGTTTTGCGCGCCGTGGTGGGCGTGCCGTTAAAGCGCGGGGGGGAGGCGAGCGGCGATTCTTCCCGAGAGCAAGTGATTGGAGT
Source organism: uncultured Chloroflexota bacterium (assembly GCA_937870825.1). GTDB lineage: Bacteria > Chloroflexota > Anaerolineae > UBA4142 > SHND01 > SHND01. The sequence goes on from CALMZO010000074.1 coordinate 2,725, forward strand.
GCTGGGTCTCGCGCATCTTGAACCGGACAAACGCTTTAACGCAGACGAGATGGATGTGTTGTCGCGCTTTGCTGCGCTCGCCGCGATTGCATTGGACAACGCCCAATTGTACGAATCCGCGCAGCGCGAGTTGGCGCAACGCCGCGCCGCCGACAGCAAATTGGCATACGAACGCGATTTGCTGCAAGCGTTGATGGACAACATTCCCGATTTGATTTTCTTTAAAGACCGTGAGTCGCGCTTTGTGCGCAGCAACGCCGCGCATTTGAAAAATCTTGGCGCGGTTTCGATGGACGACGTCTTTGGCAAGACAGACCTCGATTTTCACGGCGATGCGTCCGCACATCATTTCATGGACGATGAAAAAACCATCATCGAAACCGGCGCTTCGATCCTGAATCAGGTCGAATCCAATCCGACGGTGGATGGCACCCTGCGTTACTTTTCTACTTCAAAAGTTCCCTGGCGCAATCAAGAAGGGGAAATCATCGGTACGCTCGGCGTCGCGCATGACATTACCGACCGTGTGTTGGCGGAACAAAAACTGGAAGCCGAGGTGGCAGAGCGGAAACGCGCGGAACAATTTCTCGATTCCATCATTGAAAATTTGCCGACGATGCTCTTTGTCAAAGACGCGCGCGACCTCAGCTTTGTGCACTGGAACAAGGCGGCGGAATCCATTGCCGGGATTTCGCGCCAAGAATTGCTCGGCAAGAACGATTACGACTTTTTCCCAAAAGAAGATGCAGACTTTTTTGTTGCCAGGGACCGCGAGGCTCTGGCAAACACGCAAGTCCTCGACATTCTCGAAGAACCCCTGAAAACCGCGAGTGGTGAAACTCGCTGGCTGCATACGAAAAAATTTCCGGTCATGGACGCGAATGGCGCGCCCGCCTATCTCGTCGGTATATCGGAAGATATTACGGAACGGAAACGCGCCGAGCAAGAATTCCGCGAATCGCGCGAATTTTTGGAAACACTCGTTTCCAATATTCCGTTGGGCATCTTTGTCAAGGACGCGCGTAACCTGCGTATTGTGCAGTGGAACAAGGCGAACGAAGCGATTACGGGGATTTCTGCGGCGGATGTTTTGGGCAAGACCGATTACGAGTTGTTCCCGCGCGAGCAAGCGGATTTCTTTGTTGCCAAAGACCGCGAGACGCTTGAACGCGCAAGTCTGCTCGATATTTCCGATGAACCGATTCTAACCCCCAATCGGGGCTTGCGCTATTTGCACACGAAAAAAATTCCCCTGCACGACGCAAGTGGTAAACCGGCGTTCCTGCTCGGCATTTCGGAAGACATTACGGAACGCAAGCGCGCCGAGGATGTGCTGCGCGCAAACGAATACATGTTGAGCAAAGCCGAAGAAATCGCGCACATCGGCAGCTGGCGTTGGGACAAAGTGACAGGACATGTGGAATGGTCCGAACAACTGTATCGCATTTTGGGGATGGAGCGTAACCGCCCACCCTTGCCTATCTTCGAATTGGTTAAAGAGATTGTGCATCCGCAAGACCGCGAACGAGTGCTTCCATTGCTTGAAAGTCTTGAACGCGACCAGTTGCCGGTGCCGATGGAATTTCGCGTTATCGGCGGAGACGGCGCGACGCGATATCTCTTTGCCGAAAGCGAGTACACCTTTAACGAAGAAGCGGAAGCGGTTGGCATGATTGGTGTGATTCAAGATCTTAGCGAGCGCCGCCGCGCCGAGGAACAAATGCGCGAGAGCGAACGGCGTTTCCGTTCACTTGCCGATAACGTTCCCAGCGTTGTTTATATTTGCAACAACGACGAACGCTTTACGATGCTCTATCTGAACAATCAGGTGGAAAACCTGACCGGGATTCCAAAAGAAGAATTCCTTAGCAATCGGATGAGCTTTGCCGATTTGTATCATCCCGACGATGTGCCAACGCTCTATGCAGAATTTGAACGCGCGCTCGCCGCACATGAGCCGTATCAACTGCATTATCGTTTCAAGCATACCTCCGGCGAATGGCGTTGGATTGAAGAGATTGGAACGGGCGTCTATGACCAAGATGGTACGCTGTTGTATCTCGAAGGTCTCTTTTTTGATATTTCTGACCGCCTGCGGGCAGAACAGCAATTGCGTGAAAGTGAGCAACGGTACCGCGATTTGTTTGAGAACGCGAACGACTTGATTCAAAGTGTGAGTGCGGATGGTCACTTTGGATATGTCAATCGTAGTTGGAAAGAAACTCTGGGATACAGCGAACAAGAAATCACGACGCTCACTTTTGTGGACATCGTTCATCCGGATGAGCGTCAACATTGTTCCGAGTTATTCGTGCGCATGATGCAGGGTGAGAGCTTGCCCATCATGGAAACGGCCTTTGTGACGCGGGATGGTCGCAAGGTGATCGTTGAAGGAAGCACCACTCCGCGAATAGACAATGGCCAAGTGGTTTCAACGCGCGGAATTTTCCGCGATGTGACTGCCCGCCGGCTCGCCGAAGAACGTGCGACCTTCCAAAACGCCTTGCTCAGCGCGCAGCATGATGTGTCGCCGGACGGAATTCTCGTCGTCGGCGCAGATGACCAGGTGCTTTCGTACAATCGGCGGTTTATCGAAATATGGAATGTACCGCACGGCGCACTTGAGGCAAGAAATGCCGAGCCACTGCGTCAGGCGGTTGCCGCAAATCTGTTGGATGTCGAAGGCTGGTTCCGACGGAGCGCCGAGATTTACTTGAACCGGTACGAGAGTTCGCACGACGAAGTCGAGTTTCGCGATGGACGGACACTCGAACGGTACAGCGCGCCGATGCGGGCGCCCGACGGAAGGTACCTTGGCCGCGTTTGGTTCTTTCATGACATTACCGATATTCGCCGCAGCGAGCAAGACATCCGCCGCATTATGCAGGGCACGCGCGCCATTTTTTGGCGCGCCGTTGTCACCAAGTTGGACAAGCCGACCGCAGAAGGTTCAGAGTATCGCTGGGAGACAAATGTTTCCAATGTGGACGCGGCATTGCAAGCCATCCCGTTGCGGCTCGAACCCGGACAGTCGTTTGAGGAGGCGCTGCACTCATCTACGCTGGAGCAAGACCGCGCGCAGAAGGATAGCAACAGTTCAACGGCATTGCGAAACGGCGCGCCGGGCTATACTCAAGAGTATCGTGTAGTGGATGAAAATGGTGTGATGCATTGGATGTACGAAGATGCGCGTATCCGTAGTTTGGGCGGCGGGCGATACGAGGTGGTGGGGGTTTCGACGAATATTACCGAACGCAAGCGCGCGGAGGAAGCACTGCGCGCGAACCAAGCCCTTTATCAATCGTTGGTCGAAACGATGCCGCAGGCGTTGACACGCAAAGACCGCGATGGACGTGTCACTTTTGGCAACACGCGCTTTTTTGAGGATACCGGCAAGGGACCTGCAGAATTGTACGGCAAGACCGATTTTGATTTTCATCCGTACGAACTCGCGGAAAAGTATCGGCAAGATGATTTGCGCGTGCTTCAGGACGGGGAGACGATTGACACGATTGAACTGCATGAACGCGGCGACGGCACTCGCATCACCGTGCATGTTATCAAGACGCCCATTCGCAATCCCGAAGGTGAAATTGACGGCATGCAAATCATGTTCTGGGACATTACAGAGGAGCAAAAGCAACAAGAACTCATTCGCCAGCAGAACGCGTACTTGAATGCGCTCCAAGAAACGTCGCTCGGTTTGATGCAGCGTCTCGATGTCGCTTCCCTTTTGCATGACATTGTTGCGCGCGCCGGCGCGCTCGTCGGCACGGAAAACGGTTATGTCTTTTTGCGCGACGCCGACTTTGACGAAATGGAAATGCGTGTCGGCGTCGGCGCGTATGAAGGTTTCGTCGGACGCCGCACCAGGCACGGCGTCGGGTTGGCAGGGCAAGTGTGGGAAAAGAACATGCCCATTGCGGTGGACGATTATCGCACCTTCGGGGGACGTTTGCAGGACGCAAGCCGCGATATTTTGCGCGCGGTTGTGGGCGTGCCGCTGCGCTCCGGGAACGAGGTGATTGGTGTCATCGGTCTCGCGTATTTGGACGACACGCGCAAATTTGGCGAGGCGGAAATTCAAGTCTTGCAGCGTTTTGCCCAACTCGCAACCATTGCCTTGGACAATGCGCGTTTGCACGAGACTGCGCAAATGGAACTGGCTGAACGGGCGCGCGCCGAAGCCGCACTCGCACAGCAGCTGCGCGATACCGAATTCGTGAATCGGGTGACGAGCCACGCGGTCAGTTTGGATGTTGACAAGGCACTCGTCGAAATCTGTCGTGACCTTGCCGAGTACTTTGAGGTGGAGAAATCCGCGGTCGCACTGTTGAACGAGGACAAGAAATCGTTGACGGTCGTCGCAGATCATGCGCCGCCCGACGCTCGCAGTATCATCGGCTACGTCATTCCCGTCGAGGGCAATCTCTCCACCCAAATTGTTTTGGAAACGCGTCAAACAGTTGCATTTTCGGATGCCCAGAATGACCCGCGTTTGGCAGCGGTGCGCGACTTGATGGTCGCGCGCGGCACGGTGTCCGTCATGATTGCGCCGCTGTTTGTGCGTGACGAAATCATCGGCACGTTAGGCATAGACTCGTCCGTTCAACGTGAATTTACACCCGCCGATATTTCATTGGTGCAGCGCGTCGCGTTCTCCATCTCGACGGCGTTGGAAAACGCGCGGCTGTATCGCGCCGCGCAGCAGGAATTGAACGAACGCCGCCGCGCGGAACAGCAAATTCGGCAGCGCAACCGCGAACTCGAGGTCATCAGCCGCGTGTCGGCAGTCATGACGACTGACATTGACATGCATACCGCGCTGGAAACACTCGCGCGCGAATTGGTGCAAACCTTCAATGCGCGCAATTGCGGCATTGCGCTGCTCGATCCCGCCAAGACCTCATTGACTGTCGTTGCCGACGCGTTGTCCGAAGAACATGAACAACACGCGGTGGGCATCGTCATTCCGCTGGAAGGGAATTTGTCTTCGCAGTACGTGATTGAAAACAAACGCTCGCTGGTCATTCCCGATGCGCAAACAGACCCGATGACCGCGCCCATTCACGAACGGATGCGGCAGCGGCGCACGAAATGTCTTGCCATTGTTCCGTTGCTCTCCGGCGGCGAAGTGATTGGCACCATCGGTCTCGACACCACAGACCCGAATCACCTTTTCAGCGATGAAGAAATTCGGCTCGCCGAAACGATGGCGAACCAAATGGCAAACGCGATTGAAAAGCAGCGCCTCTTTGACCAGACCAAAGCGCGTGCGCGCCGCGAGCAGCTCACGCGCGAGATTGGCGCGAACCTGACGCGTTCCTTGGACCTGGAACAAATTTTGCAGACGACGGCGCGGCAGTTGAGCCATGCGTTGGGCGCATCGCACGCTGTGGTGCGAATGGGGAACATCAAAGACGAGGAGGGGGGGAACGGCCACAGCTAGTCCCTCGCGGCGCGGGTGTGGGGGGATTCGCCCCGTCGCCAACGGTAATCCCTCAATCATTTCATTCAGGGAGGCAATCCTGACACGAGCATTGTAACCAACCGTTTACAGCGAGCTCACAATGAGCTCACATCGAACACGAGAGATGTACTCTTTTAACTTCACTTCCACTCAGGAGAAAAAAAATGGCTGAACCCAAAGCCGCAATGGATATCAATATCCCGAATGCCGCGCGTGTGTACGATTATTCCTTGGGCGGTTCACACAACTTTGAAGCCGACCGTCAAGCCGCCGAATACATGTTCACATTGGTGCCTTCTACGCGCAAATGGGTGCGTTTGCTTCGTATGTTTTTGCACGACGCCGCACAGGAATTGTCCGACCAGGGGTTTGATATGTTCCTCGATCTGGCATCCGGACTGCCGACCGTCGAACACATTCATTCCACCGTGCCGAATGCCAAAGTGATTTATGTGGACAATGACCCGGTTGTCGTCAACTATGGCAAAGAAATTTTAGGTGACAATCCGCACGTACGCTTTCTCGAAGAGGATATTCGCAACATTGACGCGGTTTTGTCGTCACCGGTCATTCAAGAAGTGTTTGGCAACCATCGCCGTGTGGCAATTGGTCTGAATGGCGTAACCGTTTTTCTGTCCGACGAAGAAATTCAACGCATCATGCGCGCGACCTACGATTGGGCAGCATCCGGCAGCAAAATGTTTGTGACGTGGGAAACTCAAGCAGAGGGTGCGATGACCCCGCAGTGGGGACAATTTCTCGGTATGTTTGACCAGATGGGTTCGCCGATGCATCTCATCCCCGAAGCCAAAGCGCGCGAGTTGGTCAAACCGTGGCACGTGGACGAGCGCGATTTTCGTCCGATCACCGAATGGCTGGGTCTAAAAGATTACATTACAGAGCAAGACCGCGAAGGCGTGGGCCTCGAATTTTACGGCGTGTATTTGACCAAGCCGTAAGCGACGCAAGAAACACCAGCCCTGTGTGCTCGTCAGAGCACACAGGGCTGAGCAAAACACTCAGTCGAATGGTTAGGCATGGTGAGCGCATGGTGACAATTTCTCTGCCCGTCGAACAGACCGTCGAAAAGCAAACCCTCAGGCAACAAGCGCTTGAGCGTTTGCACGCGGACGCCCCGCAACTGCGCGAGTGCGTTGTCCGAGCTCTAAAAGAAAACATCGCAGAAATGATTGGTCCGTTTTCCTCGATGCGGCAAATCCCGACCTTTGCCGAGCAACTCGTGGGACAGTTTCTCGATGTGTTGGACAAGCGTTTGACCGCACAGCAAATTGAAATTCAATTGCGATATTGGGTGCAACGCGGTCTCGGTCCCGAAGGCGCATTCGCAATCGTGGACACGTTGTACAACGCCGCAAAAGAACGCGATTCGGCGCAGGTATTGACAGGTGCGCTCGACGATTATCGGCATCAATTTTCGGTGGCGTACGAGACGGGCAGGCGCAAAGAAATCCTCGCGGAACAAGAGAGGATGCAGCGCGGTTTGTATGCCGCGCTCGAAAAGCAAATCGCCAGCGAACGCGCGACGCGAGTCGCGCTGGAGCGCCGCCAGAATCAATTGCAGATCGCCGCCGAACTCGCAGGCGTGACATCCGTGACGCGCGACTTGAACGAATTGCTCAGCGGGGTCGTGCGTCAACTTCAAGAACACTTGGGGTTGGAGTTTTGCGGAATTTTCTTGCTCGATAATTTTCACCAGTGGGCTATTTTGCGCGCCGGCGCGGGCAGCACAGGAGTCAATTCCCTCAAACAAGGGTATCAACTTGCGCTCGAGCAGCATTCGCCCATCGGACGCGCGCTGACAATGAATCAGTCGCTCATCCTTCACGATGGCAAATACCAACAGCAATACTTTGCCCAGCCGCTTCAACCCTCAACTCCGCTTACTATCGTTTTGCCTTTGTCGGCGCGCAGTGTCCAACTGGGTGTCTTGACCCTGCACAGCGCCGACATATCCGCATTCAACGAAAATGACTTGCCACTGCTTCAAGTGATGGCAGACAATGTCGCATATTCGATTGAAAACGCCCAGTTGTTTGTGCGTTCGCAGGCGAGTCTCGAAGAAATGGAACGCGCGCAGCGCGGTTACGTCCGCGAAACGTGGGACTCGTCCGGGTTAAAGCAAGAGATTCTGTATTCACAGAGTCAAGACACATTCCAAGCGGTAACGGAGCCCACCCCCCCCCTGCCGTCCAATGGGGCCGGCTCTCAAACGGCGCTGACCGTGCCGATTACGTTGCGCGGTCAGGTAATCGGTACGGTTGATGTCTTCGACGCGAGTGAAACGCGCAGCTGGAGCGAGGACGACAAAGCGCTCGCATCAAGCGTCGTGGAACAACTCGCGCTGGCAGTGGACAATGCGCGTTTGTTTGAACAGTCACAGCAGCGCGCCGAAGAGCTCGCGGCAATCAACGAAATTACAAACATCATTTCTCAGCAGCTGGAATTGGACCGCTTGCTCGCCGAAGTCCACACGCAGGTGCAGCGCGTATTGGTGACGGATGCGTTCTTTGTGAGTCTGTACGATGCCGCCACCGGCATGGTTTCGTACCCCTTTGTTTATGATGATGGCAGACGGTACGACAGTCCGATTACGCCGCTGCCGCCGCGCGGCTTTTTGCGTCAAGTTGTGACGACGGGCAAATCTATTTTGCTGAACCGGACGCCCGAAGAAATTGCGCAAGCCCAAGCGCTCATGAATGCAGAAACGGCGCTGGGCGACGTGTCCAAAGTGTCCGCTTCTCTTTTGTATACTCCGCTTCGTACCGGCGATGTCATCATCGGTATCATTTCCGCGCAGACCTATACACCGAATGCGTACAAACAGCGCGACCTGGAATTGATAGAAGGCATCGGCATTCACGTCGCCGTCGCGCTGCAGAACGCGCGATTGTTTGAAACCACACAACAGCGCGCGCAGGAAACGACCATCATCAATGAAATGGCGCGAGAGCTTTCGGGCGAACTGGACCAAGAAAAACTTTTTGGCAAGGTGTACGCCTATCTGCCGCGCTTGATGCCAACCGACGTGTTTGCCGTGTGGTTCTTTGACGAGGAATCGAATACCGTCACCCGCCCTGTGCTGTACGATTTGGAAATCCGGTATCCCCCACAGCTGACGCCGGTCCCGCCGTCCGAACGCCTCAAGAGCATCATTGAACCCAACAGCCCGCTGGTCATCCATCTCTCCCGCAAGGAATGGGAAGCGGCGCGTCAAAATGGTGCAGAAACGTTTGGTTCAAATGAAGCACCTGCCTCGATGTTGTATGTGCCGTTGCGAGTCGGTGCGCGGCTGCTTGGCGTCATGTCGGTACACTCGTATCAATTCAACGCGTACGGGGAGGCGGAAATTGCGCTGCTGACGAGTGTTGCCAACTATGTCGCGAGCGGTTTGGAGAGCACGCGGCTTTTTGCCGAAACGCAAGAGGCGTTGGCGGAAACGCGGCTGCTGTATCGCATCGGCGGACAGTTGAACCAGCTGACCTCGCTTGAAGACCTGGTTCGCATTGCCGCGCAGCCCGCGTTTGACCGCGGCGCAGGTTCTTCACAGTTGCTGCTCTTGGATTACCAGGGACAAAACGCGCCGCGCGCCGCAGATGTTGCAGTGAGTTTGCTCGCACCAGGCGAACCGGCGCCCTTTACCCAGTACACGCATTTCCCTATCGAGCAATTCACCTTGGGGCAAGCACTGCTCGCGCGTCCCACCGAATTGGTCACGGTCGCGGATGTCAACACGAGCGAAATTCTCGACCAAGCCACGCGCGCCGTTTTGCTGTCTTCACGCACTCAAGCCGTTGCGTTGATGCCGTTAAGCGTCGAACAACACGTCCTCGGCGTCATCGTGATTGGCTGGGAGAAGCCGCATCCGTTTGACGAACAAGAACGCCGCATCTATCAGGCGTTGGCGGGACAAATGGCGTTGGTATTGAACAACCGCATCTTGTTTGAGCAAACGCAAGAAGCCTTGGCAGAAGCGCAAACCCTGTACGAAATCAGTGCGCGCTTGAATGCATCGAATACCATTCAGGAGGTGCTGGAAGCCGCAGCAGGTCCGGCAATTGTGCAAGGCGCGTTTTCCGCGTCGCTCTTGCGCGTGCTGCTGGATGAGCAAGGCACGCCGAACGAGTTGGCGTTTGCCGCGTTATGGCCCCGCAACGTGGAAACGCCCGTCCCCATCGGTACACGTTTTTCGAGCGCGTTCATCAGTGACACGTCATGGATTGAAAACCCTTCAGAGCCGCTGTTGATTCCGGACTTGACGGCGGATGCCCGTGTGAATGAATTCGCGCGCGCGGCTTATTTGAGCAATACCATTCTCGCGTCCGCCTTGTTGCCGCTCAAGTTGGGCGACCGCTGGATTGGGGCGCTGAATTTTAATTGGCAAGAGCCGCATCACTTTACACCGCGCGATGTGCGAGTGTTTCGTTCTGTCATGGCGCAAGCCGCAACGGTGTTGGACAATCGCGCGTTGTTTGAACAAACGCAAAAGGCGCTCGCGCAAACTCAAACCGCCCTCTTGCAAGTGCAGCAAGCGCAAGAACGCTTGAATTTGCAGTATCAAACGGCAAACATTCTTGCGCGCGCGACGTCGTTCGAACAAGCCGCCACGCATCTTTTGGAAAATACTTGTCGTTCGCTCGACTGGCAGATGGGCGAATACTGGGCGATTGACGAAACCAGAAACATCTTGGCGTTGACGCACATCTGGAGCGTGGAGGATGACGCGCTGAAAGAATTTGCCGCCGAGTCGGCGGGCTTGGTATTTGCGCGCGGCGAAGGATTGTCGGGGCGCACATGGGCAGAAGGACAACCGATTTGGGTGCCGAATATTCAGCTTGACCCTTTGTTCAAGCAAGTGACCAAAGGCGCTCAAGCCGGTCTCGTCAGTGCGCTCGCCTTTCCCCTGCAAAGCGAAGCACGCCAGTTTGGTGTCACCGTCTTTTTCACAACGTACCCGGCAGAATTGGACGAGGCGCTGCTGACGACCATGGTCGGCGTTGGCAGCCAAATCGGACAATTTCTCGAACGGCGTCGCGCCGAAGAAGCGGTGCGGCAGCAAAACACGTACCTCACCGCGCTGCACGATACGACGCTCGGTTTGATGCGCCGTCTTGATGTCAAGGAACTGATGCAGAACATCATCACGCGCGCGGGCGAACTTGTGGGCACAGAACACGGCTACGTTCATTTGATTGAACCTTCCGGCAGCGAGTTGAGAATGCATGTGGGCATCGGCATCTATCAGGATTTTGTCGGCACGCGTGTCAAGCCGGGACAGGGGCTTGCCGGAACGGTGTGGCGCAATCAGGAACCGATTGTGGTAGATGACTATCGTCAGTGGTCGGGACGTTTGCCAATGGTTGACCGCGATGTGCTGCGCGCCGTGGTCGGTGTGCCGCTCAAGTCGGGCGAGCAAACGGTTGGCGTTTTGGGTCTTGCATCGCTTCAAGATGGGCGCACCTTTACCAGCGCACAGGTCGAAGCGTTGAATCGTTTTGCCGAATTGGCGACAGTAGCGTTGGACAACGCGCAATTGTACAACGCGTCGCAAGAAGCATTGCAGCAGACGCAGCGTCTCGCGCAGCGTGAAAAAGCGAGCGCACAAATTGCGGACAAATTATACGCCGCGCCCGATGTGAAAACCGTTTTGCAAACGGCGGCGGAAGAATTGCGCCGCAGCACGGGCAGCCGGCGCGCGGTGGTACGTTTGAATCTGGGCAGCAACACCCAAGTGGAAAAATTCCACGAGGGGAATGGCGGCAGCTAACAGCACGCAGTGAGGAACGCGCATGACCACTTTGTCAACCCGAACGGAAACAACGAATCACGAACGCCGCAACAGCATTATCGTCTGCCTCATTGGTGCGATTGCTTTCGGTATCACGTTACCCACAACAATCGAACCGTTTACGCGGTCCAATTCGTGGCAGGTCTACGCCAATCTTTTGAGTAGCGTGGTGCCGACCCTCGCGTGGTTGTGGGGTCTCTGGTTTGTGCGCCGCAACCGCGCCGCAACCGGAATCCAGATTGGACTCATTTCGAGTTTGATTGCGATTCCCCCCTCGACCTATTGGACGGAAGGAATTGCATTGGCAAATGCAATCGTCGTCGCCGTCGGTACGGTTATTATTGCGGGCGTTTGTTTGCGCGCGTCGTTGGCGCGGTGGTACATTTTTGTGGGAATGCTGAGCGCAGTCCTCTGTCTGGCGCTCGACGTTCTTGCTCCCAGTCCGCGCCTCATTTCCGCGCAAGACGCCTGGCTTATCAATCTCTCTATCGCCGCAGCCCTTTTGGCGCTGACCGTCTTTGTTTTCTTTCAGTTTCCGCGCTACAGTCTCCGCACGAAACTGATTATCAGTTTTGTTACGCTTGCGGTTCTCTCCATCGCCGGGCTCACGTATGTGACTGCCGAGACGATTCGGGAAACCTTGACCGCGCGTCAAGCCAACGACCTTCGCACCCGCGCGCAAGCTGCCGCTCTCGCTATCGGTATTACCATGGACCGCAACGTGGACCGTATCCAAACGTTGTCACTGGACAGAAATGTTCGCGACGCGTTGACGTTGCTTGACAACAGCTACCCGACGGATGCGCCCGCGCGGAATGCCACCATTGCGCGCAACACCGAACGCTGGGCGAGCGCCGACCCGCAAGACAATATCATTCGCTCGGCGCTCAACGGTCCTATGGCATTTAGTCTGCGGGGCTTTGGCAACGTCTATCGCGGCAATCGGGAATTGTTCATCACCGACGCGTATGGTGCGGTCGTGGCGGCGACGGACTGGCGCCCTCACTATACCCATGCGCACGAGAACTGGTGGCAAATCGCATACAACAACGGACGCGGTTCCGTCTATATTGGTCAACCCGAATTCAATCCGATGATTAGCGAATATGGCGTCCGCATCGCCATGCCGATTTTTAGTACGACGTCGCAGCGTGCCATCGGCGTCCTGCACAGTGTATTTACACTCACGGCGCTGCAGCGGGCACTGCTGTTAAATAGTTTCGGTCAGAGCGGCAAGATTGACTTGCTCTTTCCGTTAGGACAGGTCCTCACATCGGAAGGCACGTTTCGCGCGCTGCGTCCGGAAGAATTTGACGAAATCAAATCGGGCATCAATCAACCGCTCGCCGGCTTGAATTATCGCGGCTCGCCACTGCTCTCCGGTCAAGGCGTTGTCGGCGTCTCGGACGAGCAGCCGGAGCCATATTTGCGCTCGAGCGCGTGGCGCACGATTGCGACGATTCAGGAAGAAGAGGCGTTGGGCATCGTCGAAGCGGCGGTGGAGGGCGCGCTGCTGGTCGGCGCGGGCGCTATTGCCATCGCGATTGTGGCGGCGCTGTTCCTCTCACAATTGTTGTCGCGTCCGATTCGTCGCTTGACGTCAGTGGCAGCAGAAATTCAAGGTGGTGACCTGTCGGCACGTGCGCCCGTCGAGACCGGCGACGAGCTTGGTACGCTCGCGCAAACGTTCAATAGCATGGCCGCGCGGTTGCAAGAAACGCTATCGGGTTTGGAACAGCGCGTCACCGAACGCACGCGCGAACTGTACGATGCGAACCTCACATTGCAAGCAAACAGCGCCTATCTGTCGGCTTTGAGCGATACATCCACCGGACTCTTTGAACGCCTGAATCTGAATGAGCTGCTGCAAACGATTGTGGAACGCGCGGGGGCGTTGGTGGGGACGCAAAACGGCTTTGTCTTTTACGCCCAGCCGGGTGAAAACGAAATTCAAATGCGCGTGGGTTCCGGCTTGTACGATGACTTGGTCGGCACACGCGCACAAAAAGGCGTGGGCTTGGCGGGGAGCGTCTGGCAATCGGGCGAGCCAATGACTATCGAGGATTATCAAAAATGGGAAGGTCGCTTGCCCGGCTCGCGGCGTGATGCGCTGCGCGCGATTGTGGCAGTCCCGTTGAAACGCGGCGGCGGTGCAGGACACGCGGACGACGAGACGGTCGGCGTCATTGGTCTCGCGTACACCGAAGAAGGTCGCTACTTTGGCAAGACCGAAGTTGAAATTTTGCAGCGGTTCGCGCAACTCGCCTCGATTGCGTTGGACAACGCGGAACTGTATGCGAACTCGGAAAATCGGGTGCAGGAACTTGCCGCGCTCAACAGCATTGGACAACTCATCGTACAGGCGGGTGATAGTGAGTCGGGCATCGCGCGCGTCGGCGATGAAATTCGTCGCATCTTTGATGCGGACTTTGGCTATCTCGCGCTGTACAATTCCGAAACACGCAAGATTGAATTTCCGTACGCGGTGGATGAAGGCAACCGCATTCAACTCGACCCCATTCTTATGGGCGAGGGCATCACGTCCCAAATTATTTCATCCGGGCAAACCATTTTGCTTTCGCACGCGACGGCAGAAGACTATGAACGCCTCGGCGCAGTGGATTCGGGCGACGACACTTCGCCGCATTCCTTGCTCGCGGTGCCGGTCCGTACAGGTGATAAAATCATCGGCGCGCTGTCCGTCCAGCGCGTCGCGTTAGACCGCCCCTTTGCACCCGAAGATGCCAATCTGCTGACGACGATAGCGACCAACATCGGCGTCGGCATCGAAAACATTCGGCTCGCGCAGGCAACTCAACGCCGCGTTCAGGAACTTTCGGCACTCAATCAAGTCGGCGCCATTTTGAACACGGCACAAGATTTTCAAGAGCGTTTGCGTCAAGTCGGATTTGCGGTCGCGCAAACGTTCCAGGTTTCGAGTCTCTATATCGCGTTGTACGATGCCGCGCGGGACATGATTGAAATGCCGTTCTTTATCGAAGAAGGCGTGCAAGAAGAAATTCCCCCGCGCCCGCGTGGTACGGGACTCGTCGCACACATGATTGCAACCCGCGAAACCCTGCTCATCAACAACAATATGCAGCGCCGTTTTGAAGAGCTGGGCGGCGTTTGGATTGGCAACACGGACCTGCAAACGCAGGGGTACCTCGGCGTGCCGCTCGTCGCGGGTGACCAGGTGTTGGGCGTGATTGCGTTGAACGCGCTCGAAGAAAATCGCTTTACGGATTCCGATGTAAAATTTTTGCAGACGATTGCGGGGGTTATCTCGACCGCCATTCAAAATGAATATCTCGCGCAAGCCACACAGCAGCGTCTCGCAGAACTGGGCGCGCTCAACCGAATCAGCGCGATGCTCACCACAGACCAGCCGCTCGAAGAACGGCTCGGCGAAGTGGGGCGCGAGCTTCACCGCATCTTTGATGTGTTGAGTGTGTACGTCGCGCTTTATGATGAGACGACCAACATCGTGCGCATGCCGTTCTTTCGCGGCGACAATCAAGAGTTTGTGATTGAACCGTTCGAGCCGGGACCCGGTTTTACTTCGCACATTATCAAAACGCGGCAACCTTTGCTCATCAACGACAACATTGAGGAAATGATGCGCTCGCTACAGGCGCTGAACGCCGGCAAGAGCGACGTTACCCAATCGTATCTCGGCGTCCCTGTTATGTTGGGCGACCGAGTGCTGGGCGTGGTTGGACTTTCGGCGGAGCCGAAAAATAAATTCCAGGATTCGGATGTCCGCCTGCTCAACACGATTGCCGCCGCGATTGCATCCGCAATTCAAAACGCCCGTCTGCTCGAACAAACTCTGGAACGCGCCCGCGAATTGGATGCGGTCAACTCGCTCGCGCGCGAAATCACGCAGCAGCGTTCGTTAGATGACCTGTTCCAAGAAGTGTATCTCCAAGTGAAAAGTGTTTCCCAGGCGGACGGACTGCTGATAAGTCTGTACGACGACCGCACCAACACGTTTTCTGTGCCCTTTCTCATTGACGAAGGCGTGCGATACGAAATTGCGCCCGACGCGCTCGAATTGGAACGTCAGTATGCGGATCAAGTCCGATTGGGTGACCCGGTGGTGGTGAACAGTACCCCCGAACAAGTTGCCGAGTTTGAAAAATCTATGGCAGTTTCAGGGACCGGACGCGCGGCGCGCTCGCGTTTGTATGTGCCATTGATGGCGGGCGTGCGTTTCTTGGGAATGCTTTCACTGCACAGCTACAACTATGACGCGTACTCGCAGCGCGATATCTCGGTGTTGACGGGGCTTGCCAGTCACATCGCGATTGCGTTGGAGAATGCGCGTCTGTTTGAGCAAACTCAGGCTGCGCTCGCAGAATCGAAATATCTGTATCGCATTGCCGAAGCGGCCAACACTCAAGTTGACGAGCAAGCATTCTACAAACGCGTCCATGAAATCGTCGGCGAGGCAATGCCCGCGAAAAATTTCTTGGTCGCACTCTACAACGCCGAAGATACAACGATGGACATGGTGTACTTTGAAGACGAGCAAGACACCTTGCCCGAAATGCCCCTGCGGCGTATTAACGTTGGCACCGGCATCACGGCGTACGTGCTTCGCACGCGCAAACCGCTGCTGGCGACGAAAGAAGAGATTCGTAGGCTTGCCGCCAAGGGCGAATTGCAGCTGCATGGTGGAGAATCGGAAACGTGGCTCGGTGTGCCGATGATGCGCGGCGACCAGCCGCTCGGAGTCATCGCGGTGCAGACGTATGACCCCGCGGTGCGTTATACCGAACACGACAAACAAATCTTGATTAATCTTTCGCAAGGGATTGCGAACGCGATGGAACGCAAACGCGCCGAAGTCGAATTGCAGAACGCGCTTGCAGAAACACAGCGCTTGGCTGACCGGGCGCGTGCTGCCGCCGACCAAGTCACCGCGCTCAATCGTCGTCTCACCCGCGAAGGTTGGCGCGAATATCTCGACCAGCTCAACAGCCGCCTCGTCGTCGAAGCGGCAGGCGACGAGGGCAATGGGCGGGCGGCCACCTCGACAGACCGCAGCGGCGGCTCGTCCAATGGCGCAAACGGACAAGACAAAATCCGCGTGCCAATTCAGTTGCGCGGCGAAGTCATCGGCGAAATCGAACTCGAACCCGACGAAGCAGCTCATCCGATGAGCGATGAAGATTTGGGCTTGGTCACCCACGTTGCAGAAAATATCGGTCTCGCGCTTGACAATGCGCGCCTCTTTACAGAGACCCAGCGCCGTGTGACCGAACTCGACGCGTTGAATTCGATTACACAAGCGGTCACCACCGAACTCGATTTGGAATCGCTGCTGAGCGTCATCGGCGACGAACTGCAATCCATTTTCGATGTGCAGAATACGTACATTGCATTGTACGATCACGAAACGCAGGTGATTTCACTGCCGTACTTTGTGACCGACCGGCAACGCGTAAGCGTGGACCCGATTCCCTATGGCGAAGGCATTACCTCGCACATCATCCGCACGCGACAGCCGTTGGTGATCAATCGGAATACGGACCAAGCGATGGCTGAGCTCGGCGCGAAAACGTTGGGCAATCCTGCGCGTTCGTACTTGGGCGTCCCCATCTTTGTCGGCGATGAAGTGACCGGGGTCATCAGTATTCAAAGTACCATCCGTGAAGATGTGTTTGACGAGTCCAACGTGCGTTTGATGGAGACGATTGCCGCAACCGTCGGCGCGGCAATTCAGAATGCCCAGCTGTGGGGCGCGATGCAGCAAGAAGTTCTTACGCGTCAGCGCGCCGAAGAAGAAATCAAATTGTCGCTCAAGGAAAAAGAAGTTCTTTTGAAAGAGATTCATCACCGCGTGAAAAACAATCTGCAAATTATTACGTCGCTGTTGAATTTGCAGTCCGCGCAAATCAAGGACCCCGACGCGATAATGCTGTTCCGCGAGAGCCAATCGCGCGTGCGTTCGATGGCACTCATTCACGAAAAGTTGTACCAGTCCAAAGACCTCGCGCGCATTGACTTTGACGGCTATGTGCGCGATTTGATGGTGTACTTGTTCCGTTCCTACGCGGCGAATCCTGAACAAATTCGTACGCACATCGAAACGCACGGCATGTTTCTTGGCATTGATACGGCGATTCCTTGCGGTCTCATCATCAGCGAATTGGTGACCAATACCATCAAGTACGCGTTCCCGCAGGGCAAACGCGGGAATCTATATGTTGGGCTGGGTCCCGAAGATGACGGGCATCTGACGCTCTTGGTCAAAGATGATGGCGTTGGCTTCCCGGACAATTTCGATTGGCGGGAAAGCGATTCGCTCGGTTTGCAGCTCGTCAGTACCCTTTCTTCGCAGCTGCACGGGACGATTCTGGTGAACGGCAGTGGTGGAACGAGTTTCAAGATTACATTTCCGGGATAATTTGGCTGCAGAGACCCCAGGAGCAAGCGCGTTAATCTGAAACATTAGGTTCATGTGCAAGAGTGAGTAGCGTGCCGAATCGAGTCGAGATGAAATGGGCAGGGACAGTCGGACACAAGCATCGGAGAGAATGGGGATGCCGTTTTATTTCAAGACCCGGCGCACACATTGGAGAGGTAGGCTGTTATGAATGAGACGCGGATAATGATTGTCGAAGATGAACGCATTGTCGCCAAAGACTTGCAATTTCGTTTGCAAGGATTGGGATATCAGGTCGCGGCGATGGCGTCCGAAGGACATGATGCCATTGCCAAAGCATCTTCCTCCCGTCCCAATCTCGTGCTGATGGACATTCGTCTGGAAAACGGGATGGATGGCATCGAAGCGGCGGAGCAAATTCGCTCGCAGCTCGATATTCCGGTGGTGTTCCTCACCGCGTATGCTGACCAGGCAACGCTTGCGCGCGCAAAAATCACCGAACCGTTCGGTTACATTCTCAAGCCGTTCGAAGAACGCGAACTGCAATCTACGATTGAAATCGCGCTCTATCGTCACAAGGCGGAACAAAAACTGCGCGACAGTGAACGCCGCTATCGCTCGTTGGTAGATAACAGTCAAGGTCTCATTTGGACACATGACCTCTATGGTCGAATGCTCTCTATCAATCCGGCGGCAGCTCACCTGCTCGGCTATGAACCGAACGAAGTTACGGGGCGCGAACTGAGAGAGTTCATGCCGGCGGAGCATCATCACCTCGTCGACAAATATCTCGCACGCATCTCGGAACAAGAAAGCGACCACGGGACTGTCCAAATCATTTCGCGCGACGGCGAAACGCGCGTCCTGCAATATCGCAATGTGCGTCAGCAAGAACCCGACGGCGACGAATATGTTCTGGCACACGCCGCCGATGTAACCGACCGCTTGCGTGTCGAACAAGTGCTGCGCGACCAAAACGCGTATCTCACCGCACTGCACGAGACGACGCTCGGCTTGATGAGCCGTCTCGACCTTGAAGACCTGCTCGAACAAATCATCGCGCGCGCCGCCGCGCTTGTTGGTACCGAACACGGCTATGTCTTTTTGCTCTCTCCACAGCGCAACGCGAACGGCGAACAAGAAATGATTATGCGCGTCGGCATCGGCGCATACAACGGCTTTAAAGGAACGAAAGCCAATCGCGGCGTCGGTCTCGCGGGAACCGTTTGGCAAACGGGCGAACCGCTGGTCGTTGACGATTACCGCAATTGGTCGGGGCGCTTGGCGTTATCCTCGCGCGATATTTTGCGCGCGGTCGCGGGCGTGCCCTTGAAATCGGGCGCGCACACGGTGGGTGTCATCGGTCTCGCATATTTGGAAGAAGGGCGCCGGTTTGGCAAAGAGGAAATGGAGGCGCTCACGCGTTTCGCCGAATTGGCGTCCATCTCGCTCGACAATGCGCGGTTATACGAAGCCGTGCAGACAGAGCTGGGAGAACGCAAACGCGCGGAAGAAAACGTTCGCCGTACAGAAAATTTTCTCAACACGGTGGTGGACAATCTGCCGTACATGATTTTCGTCAAGGACGCGCAAGATTTGCGATTCGTGCGTCTGAACAAGTCCGGCGAAAATTTGCTCGGCACGACGACGAGCGCGCTGCTCGGAAAAAACGACTATGACCTTTTCCCCGCCGACGAAGCGACGTTTTTCGAGAAAAAGGACCGCGAGACTCTTGCTACCGGCAAGATGGTGGACATTCCCGAAGAGCCCATCGACACACCGCACGGCAAACGGTTCCTGCACACGAAAAAAATTCCGGTGATTGACCCGGATGGGCAGCCGAAATATCTTTTGGGCATTTCCGAAGACATCACCGAACGCAAACTCGAAGAAGAACGCCAACGCGCGTTTGAACGCAAACTCCAAGAGACACAAAAATTGGAATCGCTCGGCGTCTTGGCGGGCGGCATCGCGCACGATTTCAACAATCTGCTCGTTTCCATTTTGGGGAACGTGGGACTCGTTCTCGTGGACCTCGAACCCGAGTCGCCCGTCCGTGAGCCGGTCGAACAAATCAAAATCGCCGCACAGCGCGCGGCGGATTTGACGCGGCAGATGCTCGCGTATTCCGGTAAAGGTCGCTTTGTGATGCAGCGCATCAATCTCAACAGCGTCATTACCGAAATCACGCAGTTGCTTCAAGTGTCCATCAGCAAGAATGCCGCGCTCCGCTTTAACTTGATGCAAAGCTTGCCGCCCATTGAAGGTGACGTCACACAGGTGCGCCAAGTGTTGATGAATTTGATTGTCAACGCGTCCGACGCGATTGGTGACAAACAAGGCACAATCGGCTTGACGACCGGCATGGTGAACGCGGACAAGGAATATCTTGGAGGCAGTTTCATGGCGCCGGAATTGCCGGAAGGGCAGTACGTCTTTGTCGAAGTTGCCGATGATGGCGTGGGGATGGACAAAGAGACCCAGACCAAAATCTTTGACCCCTTCTTTACGACGAAATTTACAGGGCGCGGCTTGGGCTTGGCAGCCGTTCTCGGCATCGTGCGCGGACACGGCGGCGCCATCAAAGTGTACAGCGAACCCGGGCAAGGTTCCGTCTTTCGCGTCCTTTTCCCCGTCAAAGACGCGCCGCACGAACCCGAAAAATCGCCTTCGGATGCCTTCAGGCAAAAAGGCAACGGCATGGTCCTGGTCATTGACGACGAAGAGGTGGTTCGAAACGTGACCAAGCGGATGCTGACCCGCCTTGGTTACACGCCAATTTTGGCGGAAGACGGTCCACAGGGCGTGGAAACGTACAAAAAGCATCAAGAAGAAGTGGTCTGCGTCCTGCTGGACATGACCATGCCCCGCATGAGCGGTGAAGAAACGCTGGGACATCTGAAAAAGCTCAATCCTGATGTTCGGGTTCTCTTGATGAGCGGCTACTCGGAACAAGAGGCGAGCAACCGCTTTAACGGCAAAGGAGTGTCAGCATTCATGCAAAAACCTTACACTCCCCAGGACTTGGGCGAGAAACTCAGCGAAATCTTGAGCAACTAAAGAGTCTGCTGATTATGTATAGTTCTGTCACGATGGGCGGTCAAGCAACCGCCCATCGTTCATTTCAGTTGGTTAAATTGTGTCGCATTTCACAAACCTGATAGCTTTTGATAGCCGTTCTGGAGATTTTTGCAGTGCAAGAGCCGTATCATGAATAGGGGTTGAGCCATGAATTATTCGTCAAGGTTAGAGGGTTTTTACAAACTGACACCCGGTCAGAGAATCCAGTGGTTGGCAGAAATTACAGGTCTGGCGCCTTCGCAGGTGGACGATTTGTTGGAAGGCGGGCTGACTTTGGAGCAAGCCGACGCGTTGAGCGAAAATGTCGTCGGTTTATACAGTCTCCCGTTTGGAATTGCTGCGAACTTTACCATAAATGAGCGCGATTATTTGGTTCCGATGGTGATAGAGGAGCCGTCCGTCGTCGCCGCATGCAGCAATGCCGCAAAAATCGCGCGCGCGTCCGGAGGATTTCGCGCCCGCGCCGATGACCCGATTTTGGTAGGGCAAATTCAAGTTATTTTCGAGCCTGACTATGACCCGTCCCGAGAAGCAACCAAACTGTCAGAGACTATTGAAAACTTGCGGACGAGCCATCAGAAAATCATGTCCGCGCGAGACGAATTAATCCAGTTGGCGAATGCCGCACACGTAAAGTTGGTCAAACGCGGGGGCGGCGCGCGCGATGTTTCCGTTCGTGAATTTTTTGATACGCGCAGCGGTCCGATGTTGGTGGTCTATTTGGCATTCGACACACGCGATGCGATGGGCGCGAACATGGTCAATACCGCGTGCGAAACGATTGCGCCGCGGATTGCGGAATTGACCGGTGGGCGTGTGAATCTGCGAATTTTGACGAATCTGTCGGACCAACGCATCGCGCGCGCATCCTGTCG
This sequence comes from uncultured Chloroflexota bacterium, assembly GCA_937870825.1. GTDB lineage: Bacteria > Chloroflexota > Anaerolineae > UBA4142 > SHND01 > SHND01. The sequence goes on from CALMZO010000074.1 coordinate 24,351, forward strand.
CGTGACGGCAGACGCGCTGGGCGGCGAAGACGTAGCAAAATATATTGTCGAAGCGCAGGCGCTCGCCGAAGTGGACCGCTACCGCGCAGCAACGCACAACAAAGGCATTATGAATGGGATTGACGCGCTTGCGCTCGCGACGGGCAACGATTTTCGCGCGATTGAAGCAGGCGCGCACGCGTACGCTGCCCGCGACGGCGGTTATCGCCCGTTGACACATTGGGAACAAGCGAACAACGGCGATTTGATTGGCAGTATCGAGGTGCCGCTTGCAGTTGGCATCGTCGGCGGTTTGACGAAAACGCATCGCGTCGCACAAATCGCGTTGCAAATTTTGGGCGTCAAGTCGGGACCCGAACTTGCGGCAGTCATGGCAAGCGTTGGCTTGGCACAGAATCTTGCCGCGCTGCGCGCACTGGCAACCGATGGCATTCAAAAAGGGCATATGAAATTGCACGCGCGCAAGCAGTCGTTAGTCAATAGTCACTAGATATTAGCGCACGAACAACTAACGGCCAATCACTAAACGACGAATGACTAGAGTAATGAAACCAAAACGGGACGTGGGAATTGTCGGTTACGGCGCGTATGTCCCGCGCTATCGCATCAAGGCGCAGGAGATTGCGCGTGTGTGGGGCGGGGCGGAGGACGCGCTGCCGATTGATGAAAAAGCGGTGCCGGGTCTTGACGAAGATACAATTACCATGAGCATCGAAGCCGCGCGCAACGCGATGGCGCGCGCACAGATTGACGCAAAAAATTTGCGCGCGGTGTGGGTGGGCAGTGAATCGCATCCGTACGCGGTGAAACCCTCGTCAACGCTCGTCGCCGAAGCATTGGGCGCAAGCGGCGCGACGCTCGCGGGCGATTGGCAATTCGCGTGCAAAGCGGGGACGGAAGCGATGCAGGCAGCGATTGCGTTGGTCGGAAGTGAGATGGCAGATTACGCGCTCGCGATTGGCATGGATACCGCGCAAGGTCGCCCGCACGACGCGCTGGAGTACACGGCGGGCGCGGGCGGCGCGGCGTACGTGATGGGTCCTGCCGAGAACGCACTCGCCATTCTTGAAGCATCGTACTCGTATGTCACCGACACGCCCGATTTTTTTCGCCGCACCCATCAACATTATCCCGAACACGGCAATCGTTTCACCGGCGAACCCGCGTATTTTGACCACACGTTGACGGCGACGCGCAATTTTTTGGAATTGATGAATCTCACGCCGCGCGATTTTCATTATGTGATTCTTCATCAGCCGAATGTAAAATTTCCGTTGCAAGCCGCGCAGCAGCTCGGCTTTACGCGTGACCAGGTGATGCCCGGACTTTTGGTGGGAAAAATCGGTAACACGTATGCGGGCGCGTCGTTAATCGGTATGACAAACGTGTTGGACAATGCGAAACCCGCCGAGCGCATCTTGCTTGTATCGTTCGGTTCGGGCGCGGGCAGCGATGTGTTTTCGTTCGTTGTGTCGGAAAAAATTTCAGAACGGCGCGATTTGGCAAAGCGCACCGCGTTTTATCTGGGACGCCGCGAAATCATTGATTACGCGCGGTATGCAAGATTTCGAAACAAATTGGTGATGAGTTAGTACGACGAATGACACAGGACGAATGCCGAAAAAAATGATTCACGAAATTTCTGAATATCTGACCGCAATCGAACGGCAGCGCGCGAAAATTTTTGCGCTTCTTGAAAGCGCGCCGCGCGAGTCTTGGAACTGGACACCGACGGGCGATGAAACGAATTCGCTGTTTGTGATTGCGACGCATGTCATCGGTTCCGAACACGGTTGGATTTTTGAAATTCTCGGACGCGGTGAACACACGCGCAATCGTCCGGCGGAATTTTCAGCGCGCGGCGATTCGCTCGACGCATTGCGCGCCGAGTACGAACGCGTGGCAAAACAAACGCGCGAAATGTTTGAAACCTTGACGGAACAAGATTTGACCACCACGCGGTATCGCGAATCACACGGCGAGGTGAGCGCGCGTTGGATTGTTTTGCATGTGATGGAACATTCCTCCGAACACCTGGGACAGATGGAGTTGACCAAGCAACTGTGGGAGCAAAAGACAAGTAATCAGTAAGCAGTATTCAGTAATCAGTCAATCGTATTTCGAAACAACTTGCTGATTACTGAACACGGAATACTGAACACTGGACATGAGAGACGTTTCAATTATCGGTGTGGGACAAACGCCCGTGCGCGAGCATTGGGAAAAAAGTTTGCGTACGCTTGCGGTGGAAGCAGTACTCGCCGCGCTGCAAGACGCGCATGTGGACGAAATTGATGCGCTTTATGTTGGCAACATGCTGGGTGGTGAGTTGACGCGTCAGGAACATCTCGGCGCGTTGATTGCCGACCAACTCGGCATGAGCGGGATTGCGGCACTGAAGGTCGAAGCCGCGTGCGGCGCGGGCGGCAGCGCAGTTCATGCCGCGCATCTTGCCGTCGCGTCAGGACAATATCGCCGCGTCGCGGTGGTCGGCGTGGAAAAAATGACCGACTTGTGGAACGGCAGTGTGACGGCGGGACTCGCCATGGCAGCCGATGGGGAATACGAAGCCGCGAACGGCATTTCGTTCGTGGGGTTGAACGCGCTGATGATGCGCCGCTACATGTACGAGTACGATATGGTGGAAGAAGATTTCGCGCCGTTCGCCTTGAACGCGCACGCGAACGCGGTGAACAATCCGAACGCGATGTTCCGCACAGCGGTGACGATTGAGCAATTCACCAAAGCGAAAAAAGTTGCAGACCCCATTTCGTTGTTTGATTCGTCGCCCATTTGCGACGGGGCGGCGGCGGTGATTTTGTCGCGCAGTGAAAATTTGAACGGCAACGCCGCGCGCGCAATCAAAATTGCCGCCAGCACGATTGCTACGGATACGCTGGCACTGCATGACCGTCAAGACCCGTTGTGGCTGCGCGCGGTGGAACTCTCGTCCATCAAAGCATACGCGCAAGCGGGCGTTACGCCGCAAGACATTGACTTGTTTGAATTGCACGATGCGTTTTCGATTGTCGCGCCAATGTCGCTCGAAGCGGCAGGGTTCGCACAACGCGGCACAGGCGCCTACCTCGCGCGCGACGGCGGCATTTCGATTCACGGCAAACTTCCCATCAGCACGATGGGCGGGCTTAAAGCGCGCGGGCATCCGATTGGCGCGAGCGGCGTGTATCAAGTTGTCGAAGCCGTCCAACAACTGCGCGGCGAAGCAGGAAAAAATCAAGTGCCGAACGCGCACGTCGCCATGACGCAATCGCTCGGCGGCATCGCGGCGACGGCGGTGACGCATATTTTGAAAGGAAAGTAGCGGACGAAAGACGAACGACGGAAGACGAAACCATGCCTCTTTTCGTCGTTCGTCTTTCGTCATCCGTCGTACCATGGCTGAAAATCTGGCTCCCAACTGGCGCTTGCGCGAACAACGCTACCAACTCGTTGGTAATGTCTGTTTGAAATGCGGAACGAAATTTTTTCCCCCGCGCCAGGTGTGTACAAAATGTCGCGGCACGGAATTTGACTCGTTTCAATTCAGTGGCAAAGGCGAATTGTATTCATTCACCACCTTGCGTTCCGCGCCCGCCGGATTTGAAAGTTACGCGCCGTATTCTGTCGGCATGATAAAGTTGGATGAAGGTCCGCTCGTCGAAGCGATGCTGACGGATGTGAACGAAGACGAATTGGAAATCGGAATGCGAATGGAAATGGTGACGCGCAAGATTCGCGAAGAAGATGGCGAACGCGGCTTGCTCGTATACGGCTATAAATTTCGCCGCGGTCCCTAGTGCATCATTAACCAACTTGTTTTGCGTACCGATGCGTTGAAAGACGC
>CALMZO010000075.1 GCA_937870825.1 uncultured Chloroflexota bacterium
TCGATTTTTATGTTTGAAGGACAGGCGACGGTGTACGATGCCGCGCACGGCGGTCCGTGCTATCGCTGCTTGTTCCCAACGCCGCCGCCGCCCGGCGAAGTTCCCTCGTGTCAGGAAGCGGGCGTGCTGGGTGTGTTGCCCGGCATCATCGGCAGCATCGAAGCCATCGAAGTGATTAAATTGATTTTGGGCAAAGGCGATTCGCTCAAGGGACGTTTGCTGCTCTTTGACGCGCTGGCGATGGAGTTCCGCGAAATGCAAGTCCAAAAAGACCCGCACTGCCCGGTCTGCGGTGATGACCCGACCATTACGGCATTGATTGATTACGAACAATTTTGCGGCGTGCCGTTCCCGGAAAATCCGTTAAAGGCGGCGTTAAAAGAACAAGAAGAATTGGAAATGGTGCCCGCGTAGGGGCAATTCAGGAATTGCCCCTACAACATTCGCAAAACGCGCGCCACGTTGACGCTGTATCATCGTTATACAGATTGAACAGTACGCGTTTTGCGGAGACATGTGTCTCCGCCAGAAGAGATTGTTTCTCCGGGGAGATACCATGAAACGATATTTACTCGCCGCGCATTACGAGGGCGACAAGACGCCGTTGTGGGAACAATTGCGCGAGCTCGGACCGGATGCAAGCTTTTTCGTCGCCGTTCCCGCGACGCCGGCGCCGACAAAAGAATGGACATGGAGCGAAGAAGAATCGTACCAAATCGCCAAACAGCGTCTGGACAAAACCCTGCGTGAAATGCAAGACGCGGGACTGCAAGCCAAGGGCCAAGTGCTGAATTATTCGTTGCAAGAAGCCATCGAAGAAGCGCTCAAGAACCATCCATTTGACGAATTGATTGTTTCGACTTTGCCGTCCCCGGAAGCACACACCGAATTTCAAGATTACGAACGGCGCGTGCGTCGTTTCAGCCAAATTCCGATGCGGCACATTGTCAATGAACGCGCACAGGAAATTGAACGCGCGTAAAGAATCGACATGACCAATCCAACACGCCCCGCCCTGCTCAACTGTATCGGCAATACGCCACTCTTGCCCTTGACAGCACCAAGCGGCGCGTACAAGCAAAGCGAAACACGCGTGGAATTGTGGGGCAAAGCAGAGTGGTTTAATCCCGGCGGCTCGGTCAAAGACCGAGCCGCACTTTTTATCGTCGAGGATGCGGAACGGCAAGGACACTTGGCACGCGAAAAAATTTTGCTGGACGCGACGAGTGGCAACACCGGCATCGCGTACGCGATGCTCGGCGCGGTAAAGGGGTTCGGTGTCGAATTGTGCATGCCCGCGAACGTGAGCGAGGAGCGCAAAAAAATTGTCCGCGCGTACGGGGCGAAACTCACGCTCACTGACCCACTCGAAGGCAGCGACGGCGCAATTCTAAAAGCGCGCGAACTCGCCGCGCAATTTCCCGAAAGATATTTTTACGCGGACCAATACAACAACGAAAACAATTGGCGCGCGCATTACGAAACGACAGCGCCGGAAATTTGGAAACAGACGAACGGACACATCACGCATTTTGTCGCGGGCATCGGCACGAGTGGAACGGTGCTGGGGAACGCGCGCCGGTTGCGCGAATATAATCCGAACATTCAGATCGTCGAAGTCGAACCCGCCGACGAATTGCAAATCATCGAAGGATTGAAGCACATGGAAACCGCGATTGTGCCTGGCATCTATGATTTCAACATCGCGGACCGAAAAATTTCGGTGGAGGCGGAAGATGCGTACGAAACCGCGCTCGATGTTTCGAAACACGAAGGACTGTTCGTGGGATTTAGCGCGGGCGCGGCGATTTATGCCGCGCGAAAAATCGCGAGCGAAATTGAGCAAGCGGTGATTGTGTGTGTGTTACCGGATGGTGGTGAGAGATATTTGAGTGCGGCGAGTTGGAATTAGTACCTTTCATCACAACTCTAACGCCATTTTTATAAACCTTTGGGCATTTTTATACTTTTCCAATCACCAATAACTAGAATTGATTTGTCATAGGGGTGATAATTATGGTTGCCAAAAATCCGGAGGAAATTTCAGCGTATGGCGAATGATTTGGAAATCCGCGATCTTCATGTCGAGGTCGAAGGCAAAGAAATCATCAAAGGCGTCAGTCTGACGATTAACAAAGGCGAAATTCATGCCGTCATGGGTCCGAACGGTTCGGGCAAATCCACGCTCGCGAACACATTGCTCGGACATCCGCATTACGTCGTCACACAGGGCGACATTTTGTACAAAGGGCAAAGCATTCTCGATTTGAAACCGGACGAACGCTCGCGCGCAGGAATGTTTCTCGCGTTTCAATATCCGCACAGCGTTTCGGGCGTCACCGTCGCGAACTTTTTACGCACCGCGTTGAATGCAAAACGCAAAGCGACAATGAACGGCGATTTCAAACCGATTGCGATTCCTGAATTCCGCAAACTGATGCGCGAAAAAATGGCAATGCTCAAGTTGGATGATTCGTTCGCGACGCGTTATTTGAACGAAGGATTTTCCGGCGGCGAAAAGAAACGCGCGGAAATTTTGCAGATGGCGATTCTGCAACCCGAAATCGCGATTCTCGACGAAACGGATTCGGGGCTCGACATTGACGGTGTGCGGATTGTGAGCGAAGGCGTCAACTCGCTGGCAGGTCCGAATCTCGGCATCCTCATCATCACGCACTATCAACGCATTTTGAATTACATCAAACCGAATTTTGTGCATGTGTTGGTCAAAGGTAAAATCGCGGTCGAAGGCGGACCGGAACTCGCGCACAAACTCGAAGCCGAAGGATATGATTGGGTGTTGAAGCAAGTAGCAGAATGACGACGAACGACCAAGGACGGGCGACGAAGGAAAAATCTTTGGGCATTGGTCATTCGTCATTTGTCTCACGGAGTGAATCATGGCTGAACAATTAGACGTAGCATTTGATATTGGGGCAAGTGGTTCGACGTACAAAGAAAAGTACGGGTTCTTTGACCCGGAAAATTACGCGTTCAAATCGAAAAAAGGTTTGAACCACGAAATCGTCGAAGAAATCTCGTGGATGAAAAACGAGCCGGATTGGATGCGCGATTTTCGGCATCGCTCGCTCGACATTTTTTACAAGAAACCAATGCCGCAGTGGGGTGGCAATCTCAACGACATTAACTTTGACGATATTTACTATTTCGTGCGCGCCTCCGAAAAACAAGGACGCAATTGGGATGAAGTTCCCGCCGACATCAAAAACACATTCGACAAATTGGGCATCCCCGAAGCGGAACAAAAATTTTTGTCGGGCGTCGGCGCGCAGTACGAAAGCGAAGTCGTGTATCACAGCGTCAAAGAATCGTTGACGAAACAGGGCGTCATTTTCACCGACACCGATTCCGCGCTCAAAGAATATCCCGACTTGTTCAAAAAATATTTCGGCACCATCATTCCGCCCGCCGACAATAAATTTTCCGCGTTGAACAGCGCGGTGTGGTCCGGCGGTTCGTTTATCTATGTTCCGCCGGGTGTGCATGTGGACATGCCGCTGCAAGCATATTTCCGCATCAACACCAAAAACATGGGGCAATTCGAACGCACGCTGATTGTTGTGGATGAAGGCGCGTTCGTGCATTACGTCGAGGGCTGCACGGCTCCAACGTATACCAGTGATTCATTGCACAGCGCGGTTGTCGAAATCATTGTTCACAAAGGCGGACGCGCGCGCTATACCACCATTCAAAACTGGTCGGCGAATGTGTACAACCTCGTCACCAAACGCGCCGTCGCGCAACAAGATGCGACGATGGAATGGGTGGACGCGAATCTCGGCTCGAAACTTACGATGAAATATCCGAGCATTTACATGATGGGCAAAGGCGCGCACGGCGAAGTGTTGAGTGTTGCGATGGCGGGCAAAGGTCAACATCAAGACGCGGGCGGCAAAGCCGTACACGCCGCGCCGCACACGACATCGCAAATCATTTCCAAATCCATCAGCAAAGATGGCGGACGCACTTCGTATCGCGGACTTTTGCAAGTGTATCCCGGCGCGGAGGGCTCGCGCTCCAAAGTGCAGTGTGATGCACTTTTGCTCGACGAACAATCGCGTTCGGACACGTATCCGTACATTGACATTCAGGAAGACAACGTGACCATCGGACACGAAGCGTCCGTTTCCAAAATCGGCGAAGAGCAGTTGTTTTATCTCACTTCGCGCGGTCTCACCGATAACGAAGCATCGGCGATGATTGTCAACGGTTTCATTGAACCGCTCGCGAAAGAATTGCCGATGGAGTTTGCGGTCGAGTTGAATCGTTTGATTAACTTGCAGATGGAAGGTTCGGTCGGTTAATGACACGTTGGGGCAAACGGCTGTTTGCCCCAACAAATCAAACGAAATAAAAATCGCTCTCCCGTCTCGACACGAGAGAGCGTTTTATCGTACTAGCTCGCGGGAGGACGTTGTGGAACGCTTTGGCATAAATTTGCCTTGGCTGTTTGCTTATGCTCTTAGTGCCTATCCGATTAACCCAAGAAACGCCTTGTTTTCAGGGAAAAATCGGGTTATTAGGATAGGCACTTAACT
>CALMZO010000076.1 GCA_937870825.1 uncultured Chloroflexota bacterium
GCGCGCGGGGCATCCATGTTGTACGAGCCGCCTTCGATGATGTTGTCTTGGATGATGTTGCCCGCCGTGTTGCCTTCCATTTTGAAATTGATGCCGTTGTTGGTGAGGCGATTCTGCGTGATTTGATTTTTGAGTGAATTGTTCAAATGAATTGCCGCGACGGCGTTCGCCAACAGCGTATTGTCACACAAACAGTTTTCGGTGGACACGTGGTCTTCGGGCGAACCTTGCACAAAGAAAAATTGTTCGCGGTCATATTCGCCGGAATAAAAATACAAGCCTTCGCGGCTGTTGATAATCGTGTTGGTCGAAACATTGTTCTTGCTGCTGTTCCACGAAATGATGCCGTGATTCGCCAGGTCTTGCAAGTGATTGCCCGTCACCGTGTTGTTTTTCGCAAAGCCGAGCCAGATGCCGTCGAGCGAATTGCTGATGCGGTTCTCGGCAATTTTGTTGTCGCGGCAAAATGAAAGTTCAATCGCGTTATACAACGAGCCGCTGATGCGATTGCCCGAAATCACGTTGCCGTCGCCGCACGCCGTGCCGTGCGCTTTGATAAAAATGCCGTTGCCGTTCGAGCCGGTGATGGTATTGTTCTTGATGACGTTTTTGCTCGAACCACTTTGCAGCATGATGCCGCCCGCGTCGCAGCCGGGACCCACAGTGCCGTTGCCCCACGTGCAGTAACGCAAATTGTCCGTCGTGGTGTTTTCCGAAATTTCGCTGAACTGGACATTGTAAAAATGTACGCCCCACGCGCTGTTGGCATTTGACGTGTTGCCGCGTACGAGCACGCCGCTCGAATTGCGAACATCAACTCCAATCGCGGCATTGTCCGTGCGATTGTTTTCAATCAATGCGTTCGTCGTCGAACCGATACGCATCCCGCCGCCTTCGGACAGTCCGAGAAATTGTCCAAAGTTGCGTTCGTCGGTGTCGCGGAACTGATTCGTCAGGGTGTTGTCGTGAATGTATAAATTGTCCGCCGCATCAACAAAAATCCCGTACTTGTGCTTTTGCGATTTGCAATTCCGAATTTCGATATTGCGCGCGGGACGTTGACTCAGGACGTTGCCGATTTGATGGACGACCACGCCATACCCATTGAAATCGGTTCCGTTCAACGAATAGCCCTGACAATCAAAAATTACATTGTCGCTGTAAATTTGAATACAGTCCCATTGGCTCGTGAGGGATGTGGCGAGACGATACAAGCCCGGCGCGTTCAACGCGCCGCACCCGGCAATGTCGTACACTGCCGCAACGCTGAACGGTTTGAAATTGCTCGCCGTCTTGCTGCTTGTGCTGGCGCGCGGCGTGCCTTGTTGACTCACGACGGGCGTAATGCGACTGCGGCTTACGGCGGTGGGCGTCGCGGTGGGCGTCGTCGCCGGCGCGCCGCTGTTCAGCAAAATGTTTTGCGTGGCCGTCTCACCGCATTTCACTTCGAGTTCATACGTCGGCGGACCGCTCGGCGTGTACCCGACCGGCGGCGCGGCAGTCAATGTGTACGTGCCCGTGACAAGTCCGGGAAAATAAAATTGTCCGTTGCCCGTCGTGTAAAGCCCGACGACGCCGGAGGAATTGTACAAAAATAATTTTGCGCCGAGGACGCCCGGTTCGCCCGATTCGGCTTGGCCGTTCGCGTTCAAGTCCGCGACGACGCTGCCGTTGATGGAACCAAAACACGGCGTCGCGTTTGCGTCCACCGTTGCGGTCGTTGTGACCAAGGCAGACGCGGCAGGGGTGGCTTGTCCAAAACGGGCAGGCGTAATGGTTTGCGAAATCGTTTCGGATGGAGAAATCGTTTCGGTTGCGCGAACGGTCAGCGTCGGTTCAACCGTCGGAGTGAGCGTAGCGGCGACCGTTGGCGTAATTGTTTCTGACGCCAGCGTTGCAGTACTCGTCTGCTGTGTTTGGGCAGCAGCAACTTGCAAATCAATGAACGACGTCGGCGATTCATTCACGGGCGAAAGAATCGTCGTTTCAATCGGTGGGCGCTGCCCACATGCGGCGAGGATGACAACAAGGAGGGCGATAAGGTGTAAGAACAAAAAACGCGCGAACGACATTGCACTAGACCGGTAAATTGCAGCTTTTGCTTGCTCTATAGAGCGTTCCGAACTTTGGACGGCGAGTATATCACACTGTCCAAGTGCGTCAAAACAACCGCGTCCGAGCCCCAAAATTTCTTTGACAAAGCTTTCTAAGGATGGTACATATACGTTCTGATTTCAATGAACTCGTTCGAAAAACTTGTGCGTGCGGCATTCGGCTTGTCTCTTGGTGTTGCCGTCGCGCTCTTGTTCTTGGCAATCCATCGGCCAGTCCCCGCTCACGCCGGGCGCCCACTCCAAGCAGGCGCATGTTTCAACGCTCCCGCAGCCGCTGACCCCACCGATTCTGTCTGTATATCAAACGTAATTGTCACCTTTAGTGGTACGAGTCCCGAAAACCAATTTGTCGTTTCGTGGCGCAGTCAGACCTCACAAAAAGGCAGCGTCATACTCAATGGCAAAACGTTTCACGATGTGCGCGGCGCAGACCATCGCGGGACAACGCATTACATTCCGGTCACAAATCTTGCGGCGAAAACCGACTATGTTTTTGATATTGTTTCCGGTGACGAGACATACACGCGCGGCGGCGAACATTGGACAGTGCAGCTGGGTCCCGCGATTCAGCCCGCGACGCCATACGTGGTTATCGGGCACGTGAAAAATCCTGATGGCTCGGAGGCGGACGGCGCAATTGTGTACGCCCAACTGCGCGATGGTGATGACCAAGACACGAATGGGCGTTCCGCGCTCCTTTCGGCATTGGTGAGCGTCGCCGACGGCGGCGATTTGTTCAACATCAATGTCGAAACGGCGCGCACGCCAAACCATCAAAACAGGTACGCGTACAACCCCGATGGAGACCGCGTTCTCATTGCGGCAGTAGGCGCACAAGGCAACGCAAACAAACAATTCAAAATTAGCGACCTCCATCCGCCCAAGCCGCCGCCGTCGCTCATGCTCAGCAGCAGCGGCACAGGCGACGCAATCACGGCAACCCCAACACTCCTTCCCCCGACCGCGACGCCAACACATTCGCCGACGCTGACCGAAACCATAACCCCAACGTTAACAAAGACGGCGCGTCCGCCGACAAAAACTCCGGAACCACTGCCCACCGAAACACCGAATGTTCCGCCAACCTTTGAGAACGTGCCGACGATGGCGCCGGACCAAGCCACGCGGCTCGCAGCAACGCCCAACACAACGCTCGTCGCAATCCCTGTCGGTGACAACGCGGAAGCGCCGCGCACGCGCGTCTTTGGCGGCGTGCCAAACATTCAACCGCCCGCGTCAGAGCCAAACAACACGTTGCTGCTCGTCGGCGTTGCCGTGGTCTTACTGGTCGGCGCAGTTTTGTTGGGACTCGCCGCGTTCTTTGCCGCGCGGCGCAGCTGAAACAAACAATGAACGTTCCTGACCTCAACCCCATTCTCGCACAACTCAACCTCGACCCCTTGGCGCGCGGACTGCAAATCGTCTCGGCGCGCGAACTCGTCGCCGATTCATTTCCGCGTCTCGACACCGACCGCCCCGCGCTCGTGTTTGAACTCGACGCGCTGAACCTTAAAGAAATCGCGCGCACGCTCCGCGTCAACTATCCCGCGTCGCATCCCCTCGTACTCGTAAGAAACACACGCGTGCAGCACTTGACCCTTGACACTCTAAAACCTGAAACCAAGCTTGCGCGCAACACGGCGCTCTATCTTGCGCCCCTCGCGCATTCAAGTTCGCCGCTCACCGTCGCCAACATCATGGCGCGTTTGCGCGAACCCGTCGGCGGCTGTCCGTGGGACCTGGAACAAACGCACGCGAGCATTACGCGCGCAATGATTGAAGAAACGTACGAAGTGATTGAAGCGATTTCGGACAATGACATCGAACACTTGAAAGAAGAACTGGGCGATATTTTTTTGCACGTTCTTTTTCAAACACAAATCGCGCGCGACCAAAACGAATTCATGCTGAGCGATGTCGGCGCGGAACTCGCCGCCAAACTCATTCGCCGCCATCCGCACGTCTTTGGCGCGGAGCAGGCGAACGACGCGGGTTGGGTGTTGGCGAATTGGGAAAAAATCAAGCAGCAAGAAAAACAGGCAAAAGGGCAATCGCACAACCCCCACGCGTTGGATGCGGGTATCCCGCGCGACTTGCCCGCGCTCACCCGCGCGCAAAAAATTTCCGAACGCGAGCGGCGCGGAGTAACGAATTCATTCGTTTCAGAACGGAAGCGTCAAGCGTCAAACGTGAAACGTCAAAGAGCGAATGGCAAATGGAGTAAAAAGATTGCGCGGGCGCGTGACCG
>CALMZO010000077.1 GCA_937870825.1 uncultured Chloroflexota bacterium
TGACTATGAGCATGGTAGAACAACGACAGAACCCATCGCGCTTTTCACGTCCAGCCGAACGCCGCAAGTTCGACGAAACAGAACCTGTACCGGAGGCATCAAGATGAAGACAACCAACTATTACGACACGTTTATCCAAGTTGCCGACGACTGCCCGGTACATGCTGCCCAAAAGCCGCCGCAGAAGGAAGGGGAAAAAACTGTGGCAAACATTCAGTTTGAAATGATAAGAAATAATCCGTACAAGTACACGTCCGACGATATCCTATTTCATGTCTATGCAACAAAGAACAAAATAAACGGAAAAGACTTGGAAAAAGAGAGAGAAAAATTCTTTTCAAAAGGGCAGCCCTGTTTTCGTTCTTCACCACTGACCAAACGCTACGGTTGGGGCGTTCACAGCGACTCGCAGGGGAAAATTGCTATTTATGCTGTGGAATCGAGCGAATACAAAAGGCTTTCCAAAGACAAAAATTTAAAGCATCTAAAAGCGATGCGCTCAAAACGTGAGTGAACTTTTGCTGTCACGCCGGTACAGTGCTGACAAAGCATAATTTTGGATGGGTCAACAAAATGAAAGCGATTGTGTACTCGCAGTACGGGACGCCGGATGTTCTGCAATTAACGGATGTAGAAAAACCCGTTCCGGCAGATGATAATGTCCTCGTCAAAATTCACGCGGTCTCTATTAACGGCGCGGACAGAGAAGGATTGCTCGGCAGTCCGGGGTACGTACGCATCGGCGGGTTCTTGAAACCGGGGAACCCGATTCTCGCTTCGGACATTGCGGGACGCATTGAACAGGTGGGCAAGCCTTCAGCGATGCGCTCGCCGCCGTGCGCCTGGAATTGTGGCGACAACCGACTTTTCAGATGTCAAAGTAGAATAAGGACATCGCAAAACTACGATTTGCTATTTTCAAACGCTTTGCACAAGCCCTGTGCCTATGCGTCTTGATGGACAAAGTCCAGCTAAGGAGATACAATTAAAATTATGGCAACTATCCACGCTTATCTTAAGTTTCCTGGCAACGCTGAGAAGGCTTTAACGTTTTATCAGCATGTATTTGACGGCGAATTTTTGGCCGTCCAACGCTTTAAAGATAATCCAGATATAGCAGAAAAATTATCTGAACAGGATAAAGAAAAAATCCTATTCATGGTACTCACGATTGGTCATGGCACAACGCTAATGGCAAGTGATGTACTCGAATCAAAGGGGCCTCCACTCACGAGCGGGAACAATTACTATGCCTATGTTGGTGCTGACACTCATGAGGAAGGTGAACGCATCTTCAATAGACTCTCTGAAGGCGGCGAGGTCGAAACTCCATTTCAAAAAACGGATTGGGGTGCATTTTTTGGAGCGTTAAAGGATAAATATGGAATACCCTGGATGATAAATTACCAAGAAGCTCTCGGCCCTCTCAAGAAGAAGCCATAGCGAAATGAGTTAAAAAAGATATGGGTCGTCAGCTTGAGAACTTGAAATTGCACACCCAGCCAGCATGAAAAATGAAACATATATCATTCTTCTTCGCGGTGTGACCCCAAGCGGCAAGAACAAGGTTCCGATGGCACCGTTGCGCGCGGCTCTCACCAAAGCAGGCCTAAAAGACGTGCAGACGTATATGCAGAGTGGCAACGTCATCGCCGCATCTGAGTTAACTCAAACCGCGCTTGAGAGGCTTGTGCGTGAAGTCATTCGTAAGAATTTTGGGGGAGACATAGCTGTTGTGGCGAGAACCGCGCAACAGTTTGCGCGTGTCCTGAAACGGAATCCCTTCGCAGATGCCGATGGGGCAAGGCTATACTTTTCTCTGCTTGCCATAGAACCTGACAAGAAACTGTTGAGAGAACTGCTATCTACTGACTTCTCGCCTGACCAAGTCAAGTATGTGAACAACACGATATACACGCTGTATGCGACCAAGCACAGTGATTCCAAGTTCAACAACAATTTTTTCGAGCGCAAACTCAAAGTCACAGCGACCACCAGAAATCTCAACACGATGCTCAAGCTCGTTGCTTTAGCCGCCGTCCAACAAGACGCTCCAGCCAACGGCTGAGCTTCGTCTTTACTCGTTCTTCCACACCTAAAATCCTTCAAAATCGAACCGTCGAGAAACTCGCGGATGATGAAAGTCTCTGGCACGAGATTAAGCTCAAGCGGCACAAACCACTCCAAAAACGCGAGCAGGCGTTTGGCTTCGATGCATTCCGGCGTGCCTTGTTGCACTTGTCGGATCAACGGTTCGGCGAGCGGTTTGAGCGCCGACATTTCATACACCAGCACAGAGTTGAACATCACGTCCGCATTTTCCTGATTCGGGAAGATTTATCGATCTGTAGATGCGGAGCGCCTCGCCGCCGAGACTCTCCGGGATGAGGCGCGGATCGAGTCCGTGAATCCATTCGAGGATGATCGGCTGTCCGCGTGCAAGTCGGATGACCTCCCCCACCTCCCTCATCCCAGTCTTGAAGTTATAGCGCGGCAGTTGGACTTTATCGCCGTGAGTCACTCTGCAAATGATCGGCGAGCAGTGGAAGGTCGCCCGCTTCGAGGGCTTCGAAATCGGGTTTGCCGTCCTCGCCCAGCACCGCTTGGTCGCGCGCTCGCCATCGGCTGGCATGTTCGGATGGTGTTCCTGCGCCGCTGGGGGTACGTCACCGAGTTCGACGGACTGACTGAAAG